>JAEXTI010000323.1 GCA_023406965.1 Chloroflexota bacterium | reverse complement strand
AGATATTCGTCGATGGTTGTGATCATTTTAAATCCCTCAAGTTCGAATCTACAAAAATCTTGGTTTGTTGCCAAATTTTTACCCATTCTGCCAGCGCCGCGCGCCCGGCAGGAGTGATTTGATAGTAACGGCGGGGAGGGCCTGAGACGGATGGCTCGACCATGCTGGCTAAAAGTTCGTTTTCCTCCAACGATCGCAGCACGGGGTATAGCGTGCCTTGTTTCATCATAGGCGCCTGGGAGCTGTTTTCTTCCAGCATCTTTGCGATCTGGTAACCGTACAAGGGTGTCTCACTCTGGCTGAGGACACTTAACAAAATTAGTGACGAAATTCCTGCGTTCATTTCCTTCTGGAATTTTCTAGTGTGTTGAGATAAATCCACCATTCTGGCTCCTTTCAAGGATTCTTTGTAACTACTCAATGGTTGGTGGAAACCCTCGGAATTTAGGTGATTGGCGGCCGCACGCACCAAAATTTCAGAGCTTCTTTGGGTAGTCACAATTTTCTCTTTGGCTACTATAAAGTTTATTATAGTGAATGGTTTGTTATATGTCAAGATTGATAATGCTATTGATTTTATCAATGCAAGTAAATGGTTCATTGGGAAGCGGCGCGGCGATATGTTCGGTACTCGCGTTAATAAAAAAATCTCGGAGCAATTCTCCGAGATTGTTGGTGCCCCCAAGGGGACTCGAACCCCTGTTTGAGCCTTGAGAGGGCTCCGTCCTGGGCCGCTAGACGATGGGGGCCTAGGGCGGACAGGATTTTATCATAGGGGGGGCAAACTGTCAACGAGTGGGTGGAATTTTTGGTCTGTGGATTGATTGACGAACCTACCCTCCCATGCTATCATCCTTATACAGGTGGACTTATCCTCTTCCTGCACGTTAACAATTTATGTAGGGTGACTGCCTGGGCATCTTTTTTGCCTGGGCGGCATCTTGGTGGAGGAACATCGAATGAGTGCTGATTTTATTGCGCGCCTGATTGGCATGATTGCATGCTCCGTCCTCGGCGTGTACTGGGGTTCTTATCTCGGCCAAATGGCTGCTAAGTCTCCCAGTATGATGTCTTTTTCCGTCGAGCAGTATGCGTTTACAATCGGCATGGTGGGTGCGCTGGCCGGCCTCATCTTAACCCCGCTCATCACCACCCGTCCTATTAAGGCACTGCGCGCGAAGATGGCGCGTGTGTCGGCGAAATCATTGTTTTCTTCTCTGCTTGGTTTGACGGTGGGGCTGGGGATTGCAGCGCTGTTGGCTTTTCCGCTCTCGTTGTTGCCTACTCCGCTTGGACAGATTCTGCCTTTCCTCGGCGTGATTCTTATGGGGTACCTGGGGGTAGCCATTTTTGTTATGCGCCAGGAAGATTTGTTTGCTATTTTCCAGCGTCTGGGCCGGGGCGGGAGGGGCGGGCAACCTGCGGAGGCTTCTCAGCCTAGCGGGACCAATTGGGCCGAATCGCGGACCATTTTGCTGGATACGAGCGTGATCATTGACGGACGGATCGCGGATGTGGCTCGGACAGGTTTTCTGCCGGGTTCATTGTTGATTCCGCGTTTTGTGTTGAACGAATTGCAGTATATTGCCGATTCGCCCGACAGCCTGCGCCGTCAGCGCGGGCGGCGAGGCATGGAAGTGCTGGCTGCTTTACAAAAAGAGCCCGCTATCCCTGTGCGCATCACCGACATTGACGTGGAAGGGGTGCGTGAGGTGGATGACAAGCTGGTCATCCTGGCCCGCCAAATGCGCTGTCCGATTTTGACCAATGATTTCAATCTGAACCGGATTGCCGAGTTGCAGGGTGTGTCCATCTTGAACATCAACGAGCTTGCCAACGCGGTCAAATCGGTGCTGCTGCCCGGCGAAATGTTGTGTGTGCGCGTCATTCAGGAGGGCAAGGAAATGGGGCAGGGAGTTGGTTACCTGGACGACGGCACAATGGTGGTGATTGAAAACGGACGTGATTATATTGATCAGGAGACGAACGTCCTGGTGACCAAAGTGCTGCAAACCGCAGCGGGGCGGATGATTTTTGCCCGCCCAGACCGAGACTATTAAAAGGGAATGGGATGTATGGCGATTAAGTTATATTCTACGTTGAGCCGCAAGAAAGAGTTGTTCGAGACGATTGAACCGGGCAAAGTGCGCATGTATGTCTGCGGTGTGACGGTCTACAATAAGGCCCACATCGGCCATGCCATGTTCGCTCTAGTGTTTGACATTTTGCGGCGCTACCTGACCTATCGCGGGTATGATGTGCGGCAGGTGATCAACTTTACCGATGTGGACGATAAGATTATCAACCGGGCCAACCAGATGGGTATGGATCCCTTTGTGCTGGCGCAAAACTACATCACCGAGTTCCAGACGCAGATTGCGGCTCTCAACATCCTGCCCGCCACGGTCAACCCGCGCGCCACGCAAGAGATGCCGCAGATCATTCGTATGATCGAAGGACTGGTTGAGAAGGGCTATGCTTACCCGGCTTCCAACGGGGATGTGTACTTCCGCGTGAACAAGGACGAGGACTATGGACGCCTTTCGGGGCGCAAATTGGAGGATATGCAGGCGGGGTCGCGCATTGAGATTGAAGAAGCCAAAGAAAGCCCCCTGGATTTTGCCTTGTGGAAAGCAGCCAAACCCGGCGAGCCATACTGGGATAGCCCGTGGAGCCAGGGGCGCCCCGGCTGGCACATTGAGTGCTCGGCCATGAACCTCTCGCATCTGGGTGAGCAGATCGATATTCACGGCGGCGGTAACGATTTGATCTTCCCGCACCACGAGAACGAAATTGCCCAGACTGAAAGCTACACGGGAAAATCATTCGCGCGCTACTGGGTACATAACGGCATGTTGCAGTTTGGCGGCGAGAAGATGTCCAAGTCGTTGGGCAACCTGGTGACCATCGAGGAATTCCTCACCAAACATGACGGTGACGTGCTGCGCATGATGGTGCTCAACTCGGGTTATCGCAACCCATTGACCTACACCGACGAGGTGGTGGAGCAGACCGAGCGCGCCCTGGACCGGCTCAAGTCGGCACTGCGCCCGGCTCTGCCTGGGGCCAAGGGGCTGGCGGAGGATGGCAAGCTGTCCCTGGCCAGGCAAGGGGAGGCCAGCAAGGCGGACTTCATCGAAGCCATGGACGATGACTTGAATACATCTGGCGGGCTGGCGGCGTTGTTTGAACTGGTGCGCGTCATCAACCAGGCCCGCGCCGATGGCGCCACGGAGACCGAACTGGGTGCAGGACAGGCTTTGCTGCGCGAGCTGGGCGGCGTGATGGGGCTGCGTTTGATCACCGACGAGGGCAAACCGCAGGCTGCCGCGCCGTTCATTGAACTGCTGATTGAGATTCGAGCCGAGATGCGCAAGCAAAAACTTTGGGCTATGTCGGATTTGATCCGTAACCGCTTGACCGAATTAGGCGTTACCCTGGAGGACAGCAAAGAGGGCACCAGCTGGCGTTACCAGGAATGAAAGAATGGATTTCCGGGCGCAACCCGGTGTATGAAGTTTTGCGTGCCCGCCGGAGGCAGCTCTTCCGCCTGATGATTGCTCAAGGGGTGGAGGAAAAGGGCCGCCTGGCTGAGATTCTTCAACTGGCGGCGGCGCGCAAGGTGACCGTATCACGGGTTCACCGGCAGCAACTGGATTCGCTGGGCGAAGGCCACCAGGG
>JAEXTI010000232.1 GCA_023406965.1 Chloroflexota bacterium | reverse complement strand
GTCATGGATGCGCCAACTACCCTTGTCACGCGTTGGACGGTAGAGGAAGCACAGCAGCAGCGGCGCCTGGACGGTGCATTGGAGCAGGTCCTGGAAGAGGGCCAGCGAGGCTTCGTCGGCAAAGTGCAGGTCATCGATGACCGCCAGAACTGGGCCTTGGGAGGCGAGGGCGGTGAAATATTCGCGAGCGGCCCACAAGGTTTGCTTCTGGCGCACGCGCGCATCCAGGGCCTTGACACGCTGCCCCCATTCGCCTTCCAGTTCCAGGCCGACCATGTGGATGAGGAAAGGCATGGCCTGGCGGGCTTTTTCTTTGCCGAGCAGTTTTTCGCCGCTCTCCCACAGGCTGAAGAGCAAAGCCTTGTCGTCGGATTCGGCCGGATCGAGATCGAGCGAGCCGCGCAGCATTTGCGCCGCCAGCCAGTAGCCGACCTGCTCGCTGAAAGAAAGCCCTTGCACGTGAATCCAGCGCAAATTGGGCTGGGCATCATCCGCCGCAAGGCGAGCGCGCGCTTCAGCCAGCAAGCGAGATTTGCCCAGGCCGCTGTCGCCGATGACAGAGACCATTCCGCCGCGCCCCGATTGCAGGTTTTTTCCGGCGACGAGCAGCTTTTGCAGGGCTTCATCTCGCCCGATCATGGTAGTGCGCGCGCCGGCAATGCCGCGGGTCTGGCCAATCTCAGCGCGACGGCGCAGCACCTGGTAGACATGCACGGGGATGCTCTTGCCTTTGACCTGCATCTCGCCCTTGTCGGCAGTCTCGCAGTAAGCGGCGATGCGCTGTTGGGTGCGGTCGCTGATGAATATTTCCTGCCAACCCGATTTGGACATCAGGCGAGCGGCCATGTTGATATCATCACCCATCAGGGTGTATTCCTGGCGCAAGTTGGGCGCGCCGGCGTTGCCTGCAAAGAGCACGCCGGTGTTGATGCCGATGCGCTGGCGGAAGCGGAAGATGCCCTCGGAGGTTTGCAGGGCTGAGAAATGCTGTTTCATAGCCTGCTGCATTTCCAGGGCAGTGTAGACAGCACGGACGGGGTCGTCCTCGTGGGCGCGAGGCGCGCCGAAGAAGACGATGAAGCGGTCGCCCACGGCATATTGGTCCATGCGCGCAACCGTGCCCTCGTATTCTTCGACGATGTCGGCCATTTTGACGAAGTAGTTGTTGAGGTGTTGGGTGACCAGTTCGGGATTCTTCTCGCCGAGGGCATCCACCAGATCGCTGATGCCCAGGTAGTTGGCAAACATGACCGTGACCTGACGCCGGTCGGGCGCAATGCGCGGGTCGCGGGGGTTGTCAACGATGCGGCGGATCAGTTCGCTATTCATGTAGGGGGCCAGGCGCTGCATTCGCTCGACCAGGTAGGTAATCTGGGCGGTCGTCTCGCCTTCGGGCGGTTCCTGCAAGGTGAAGCGCTTCTGTTCCCCTCCCAGGGGGGGCGCGGATATGAGCCGGTAGACGCCTTCGGGCTTCTCGCCGTGCTCGCCTTCGGTCTCCACCGGCGCGGTTTGCGCCCGGGTGCTGATCAAATTGTAGACTTCCTGGGTGAGGGTGACCTCGCCGCCGGCGGCATAGCCCTGGCAGACTTCGGTGCGGTTGACCGTGTGCCCGGTGGTGACGTAAGCCATGGTGCCGCACTGGCCTTTTTCCGTCTCGGGCGGGGTGCCGATGTGGGCGGCGAAGTAGGGGCCGGCGGCAATGCCACATTTGATCTTGAGAGAGCGTTTTTCACCGGCGGCATCGATCTCGGCGTATTTTTCCATCACCTTTTGGATGGCCAGGCCGGTTTGGGCCGCCAGGAGCGCGCTTTCGGCCATTTGCTCGGGGGTGTCGCCGGGGAAGACGCCCAGCATGGCGTCTCCGCCGAACTTGAGCAGGTCGCCGCCATGATTGAACAGGGCGGTGACCACATCGAAGAACAGGTTGTTGATAATTTCAGCGATGCGCTCGGCAGCAGTTTGTGGCGATACCATCTTCAGGCGCTCGGAGAGCGGGGTGAAGCCGGAAACGTCGCAGAAGATGAACACACCCCTCTGGAGGCTGCCTTTGGGTACGCCGGTGGGCTGGGGTTCTACGATCACCGGGCGGGGCAGGTAAGTTTTGGCGGTGTCGAGCAGGGCGGCCTGGTGGTCGCGGGCAGAGTCCAGGTCGGCGGGGGAGGGGATGCGCTCCATGGGCTCGTAGAGCGCGGCGGGCAAGAAGCGCTTGAGGTCGGGGAGTAGATCGGCGATTGGGCGGGCTGCGAGAGCAGGCGCAGACGGCAGAGCCGCCTGGGCGGGAAGGGACGCCAGCGGAGCGGCTGCCGCGGATTGGGTGATTTGAGCGGGTTGGAGGGGGGAGGTGATGGAAGGAATTACCGGCGCGCCGCAGTGATAACAGTAACGAGCTTCCTGGGGAAGTAGGGTAAAGCAGGTGCGGCAGACGCTGCCCTGAACAAGGATGTGCCCGCAGTGAAGGCAAAAACGCGCCTGGGCAGGGTTATGGGTGGTGCAGTAGGGACATTGCATGGTTTTTCTCCCCGGTAACAATACTTGAATGGAAAAAGGGAGTTCGACAGTTAATAGATTTTACCATTATGTATCCGTGCTATAATCCAAAACGATGAATCTCGATATCCGCACCGGCGTTTTGACAGCCTTTATCCTGGCTTTATTGGGTGTCATCATTCTAGGATTCACCGCCTACCGGACATTTAAGGCAGCGAAGAAGCTGCCCTATTTCCGCAAGCGGCGGGTGATGCTCACGCATGCCTGGCGGTTGGTTTTTGTGGCGATTTTTCTGGCGGTGGTGGCTTTTGTGATCGCGCGCTTTGGTGAGCCGGTGGCTTATACGATTATCCCGCCATCGCCCACCGTTACCAACACGCCTACCATCACACTGACATCCACAATTACCCTAACGCCCACCATCACCCTGACACCAACGATTACTAATACGCCTTCCATCACGAACACACCTTCCATGCCGCAGGCGGTTGAGACGCTGTTCTTGTCGACCACCACGCCGAATCCAGAGGTGGTCTTCAGCCCGTTGATCTTTGCAGAAGATCTGGATGATAGTTTCACGCCATTGGGGCAGGCCGAGGAGTTTGCCAACCCGGTGCGGCAGATTGTGGCTGTGTTCAGTTACGATCAGATGACACCGGGTGCGCAATGGAGCGCGCTGTGGTACCGCGGGGAGGAACTGGTTTGCGTGGAGACGCTGCCCTGAACAAGGATGTGCCCGCAGTGAAGGCAAAAACGCGCCTGGGCAGGGTTATGGGTGGTGCAGTAGGGACATTGCATGGTTTTTCTCCCCGGTAACAATACTTGAA
>JAEXTI010000143.1 GCA_023406965.1 Chloroflexota bacterium | reverse complement strand
CCGTCAGATGAGCCTGTCCTTTGGCTGTTGTCTCCACACGCACCGTGACCGGGCCGTTCGGCGCGCTGAACTTGATCGCATTGCTCAGCAAGGCAGCAATCACCTGTCCCAGCAAGCCGCTGTCCAGAGGCACATAAATGGCCTCGCCGGGCAGGTTCATGGAGAAGTAAATTCCATCCGCCTGGGTCATGGCCTGGGCAGTTTTGACGGCGCTGCGCGCCACCTCACAGACATCGGCATACAGCGCGGCACGGTTAGCCTGCGGCAGTTGAATGGGGGTGATGACCCCGGCCATCCCCTTCAGCGTGCCGAGCGCATCTTGAATGACGCCCAACCACTGGCGCTGTTCCGGCCGCCAGCGAGCCGTGGGATCCTTGCCCAGGCGCACCAACGCTGCCGAGGCAGACTCGACCGGGGCAGACAGTTCCTTGTGCACCACGCGCAAAATATCATTGTTCACCTGCTCGCCCAAAGCGGCATTTTCCGCCATAGATTGCAGCGACTTAGCCCGGTTCTCGGCGGCGCGGAACAGGTGGGCGTTGACCAGAGAGATGGAAGCATAATCGGCCAGCGCGCCAAGCAAATCCTGCTCGCTGGCTTCAAAGGCTTTCTCTCCCTTGCGCATCACCACCAGCAACCCCACCACCTGCTTCTGCGCCTTGATGGGCATGATCATGGCGGCATGTCCAAGCATGGAAATCTTAAAACGCTTGAGCGCGTCGCCGTGAATAGTAAGCGGTTCGCCCGACATAGCCACCAGCGAGCTAATCCCGTCGTCCCAGGGCTGGCCCAGGTTGGCGCCCAGCGAGGGCGGCAATTTGTGGGTGGCCACCAGGTGATAGCTGCGGGTGGCCTCATCGCGCATCAAAAACCAGCCCAGGTCGGCAGCCGTGATGCGCACAGCCCCTTCGAGGATCTTTTCCATCAAAATGCCCGAGTCGGTGATGGAGGTGACCGCTTTGCCCACCGAAGTGATGGTGGTCAGCTCGCGCAGACGCGTTTCCAACGCCTGGTTGGCTTGCTGCAACTGTTGCGCAAGCCGTTCACGCTCGCGCCGCTCATTCACCTGGCGCAGCACACGCTCGACGGCGGCGATCACCTCGGCCTCGCGCACCGGCCCCAGCAAATAATCGGCTGCGCCCAGCCGGAACGCCTGGATCAGGTCGCCTTCCTGGCCTTTGCGCGCAATGAGGATGATGGGGGTATCGATCTTTTGAGAAGTGAGTGCCACCATCAAATCCTTGCCGTTCAGACCGGGCAGGTCCATATCGGTAATGATCAGATGGGGAGCCCACTGAATGGCCCTGGCTATCGCGCTGCCTGCGTCCACCGCAACGCTGGTCTGGTAGCCCGCCGACTGCAATGCCTGCCGCCCGATGAGATCGGCCAGCACAGGATCTGATTCGACGATTAAGATGCGGTCGCGAGATTTCGCCATGAGTTTAATGATAGCATGGATAAAGGAAAAGTGGGTGGCGAAGGGGAGAAATTAAGGAAACTGTAAACAATTTTCTCCTACCTGAAGGTTCTCCAGGCATTGCCGTAGTAGTTCCCCACCTTCTGAGCAGCTATCATAAGAGTTGCATAAGAATACTGCTCTTACCACTTGACTCTGCTCCCCGCCTGAGCATAGAATCATATATATGGAGTACAAAGATTACTATAAGATTCTGGGCGTAGAACGCAACGCCTCGCAGGAGGATATCAAAAAAGCCTTCCGCAAGTTGGCGTTCAAGTACCACCCGGATCGCAATCCTGGCGACAAAGCGTCCGAAGAACACTTCAAAGATCTGAACGAAGCCAACGAAGTGCTCGGCGACCCGCAAAAACGCGCTCGATATGACCAACTGGGCGAGTCCTATTCAAGTTGGCAGCAGAGCGGCGGCGCGCCGGGCGGCTTCAACTGGGCCGATTGGACCACCACCCAGCCCCGCGGTGGCGGGGGCTACACCTATCACACCGGCAACCTGGAAGACCTGTTTGGCGGGATGGGCGGATTCTCCGATTTCTTCCAATCCATTTTTGGCGGAATGGGCGGTGTTGGCGGACAGAGCGCGCGCTCGGCGCAACGCCCTCAGGCGGCTCGCCAGCGCCCCATCGAACAGCCGGTGCAGATCACGCTGGAAGAGGCTTACCGGGGTGCAGAGCGCCTGCTCATGGTGAACGGAAAACGCCTGCAAGTCAAAATCCCCGCCGGAGCAGAGACCGGCTCCAAAGTGCGCATGAAAGGCGCGGCAGCCTCGCCCCAGGGCGGCACACCCGCCGACATCTACCTGGTGGTGGAGGTGACGCCCGATCCGCGTTTTGAGCGCAAGGGCAGTGACCTGTACACCGATTTCGACCTGGACTTGTTCACCGCCGTTTTGGGCGGCGAAGCACGCATTCACACCCTGGACGGGCCGGTAGTATTGACTATCCCATCCGGCACACAGCCCGGGCAGACCTTCCGCCTGGGAGGGCGAGGAATGCCCAAACTTCGCTCGAGTAATGGCACGCGCGGCGATCTGTATGCTCGCGCCCGCGTGCAGCTACCGCGCCAGTTGAGCGCGGAACAACGCGCCCAGTTTGAAAAGCTGGCGCACACCCGGTAACGATTACCGTTATTATAAGAAAGGATCACAATGAAACGGATATTCCCTTTATCTGTTTTGATCGTCGTATTAGCGTTTAGCGCGCTGGCTTGCCGGATGAGCCCCCTGCCCGATTTAGGTCAAGACAATGACCCCACCCCATTGCCGCCTGCCGTGCAGGTTCCAATGATCCCCCAGGTGCCCGTCGATGGTTCCGTGCCCGATTTGGCCGAGCAGGAAACTCTCCTGGTCGGCTTGTATGAACGGGTCAACCCGGGCGTGGTCGCCATTGAGATCGCCACCGAGGCAGGCGGCGCTTCAGGCACCGGCTTTGTCTATGATCAGTTGGGGCACATCATCACCAACTTCCATGTTGTGGAAGGCGCCACCGATTTGGAAGTGGACTTTCCTTCTGGGTTGAAGGTGCGCGGTGAGGTGGTTGGCACAGACCCCGACTCGGACATTGCCGTGGTAAAAGTGGATGTTGACTCGCAGTACCTTGTGCCGCTTCCTCTAGGCAGCGGCGAGGATGTGCGCATTGGGCAGACGGTGGTTGCTATCGGCAACCCGTTTGGGTTGACGGGCACCATGACCACCGGGATTGTCTCAGCCAAAGGCCGCACCCTGGACTCGATGCGCTCCACGCCTGACGGAGGAGTCTTCTCGGCGGGGGCGGTCATCCAAACCGATGCCGCCATCAACCCCGGCAATAGCGGTGGTCCGCTGCTCAACCTCAACGGCGAGGTTGTCGGCATCAACCGGGCCATCGCCACCGAATCGTCCACCGCTCTGGGCGAGCCGGCCAACAGCGGCGTGGGCTTCGCCGTCAACGTGGATATTGTCAAGCGGGTGGTGCCGGAACTGATCCGCACAGGCAAGTATGATTACCCCTACCTGGGTGTGACCAGCCGTGAAGATATTAGCCTGCTGGAGCAGGAGTCCCTGGGCCTGCCGCAATCCACCGGGGCGTATATTATCAGCGTGCGTCCCAACAGCCCGGCAGAAGAAGCCGGTTTGCGCGGTGGATCCACCGATTCGGGTATTACGGGCTTGCCCGCTGGCGGCGACTTGATCATCGCCATTGATGGGCAGCCGGTGAAAGTGTTTGGCGACCTGCTCACCTATTTGATGGTCAACAAAGGCCCTGGTGATCAGGTGGTTATGACAATTTTGCGCGATGGAGAACAAAAGGAGGTGACCGTCACATTGGCAAAGCGCCCCTAAAGGCGTGATAACGGATCAACAAGACGACGGGCTGGGGAAAAGATGTCCCCGGTACCGCCGTCCAATACAACCAGGAGGTTGCCATGTTTGCCGAACATGACTTGCGGGAGCTGGTGGAATTCCGAGCTCAGGCTCCGGTGCTCAGCCTTTATCTGAACATCGATCCAACCCAAGGGAATGCAGATACCCATAAACTGCGTGTGCGCAGCATGCTGAAGGACATCAACCTGCCCCAGGATGTAGAAGCCATCCAGCGCTACCTGGACCATGAATTTAATTGGTCGGGACGCGGGGTGGCTTTGTTTTCCTGTGCGCAAGAGGGATTCCTGCGGGTCTTTTCCCTGCCCGTGCCTGTGCGGAATTTGCTCCACATCGGCGACCGTCCCAGCGTCAAAATCCTGGCAGATTTGCTGGACAATTACGGTGGCTACGGGGTGATCCTGGTCGATAAACAGGGCGCCCGCGTGTTCCATTTTCATCTTGGTTCATTAGTTGAACAAGAAGGCGTGGTTGGCGAGGAGGTAAAACACACCAAACGCGGCGGCGCGTCCACGGTGCCGGGGCGCATGGGCGGCGTGGCCGGACGCACCCGGGCCATGGAAGAACAAATCGAGCGCAACATGCGCGATTCAGCCGGGTTCGCCGTTCACTTCTTTGAAGACAAGCACATCCGCCGGATCTTGATCGGGGGCACCGACGATAATATTAACCTGTTCAGGAACTACTTGCCCAAATCCTGGCAAAGCCTGATCGTAGGAACCTTCCCCCTGGCGATGACTTCAAAGCACACCGAGGTTCTGGAAAAAGCCATGCAAATTGGCATGGAAGCCGAAGCGCACATGGAGGCCGAGCTGCTTGAACGCCTGGAGACCCAGGCGGCCAAGGGCAGCGGCGCCGTAGTGGGGTTGGCCGCAGTTCTGGACGCGGTGAACGAGGGTCGCGTGCAGCACCTGGTTCTGGCCGAAGGCTTCCGCAAGGTTGGATTCAGGCACAAAGAAAACGGAACGCTGATGATGGCCGTCCCGCAAGGTGATGGGCGCGAGTTAGAATACCAGAAGGTGTTCGATGTAGTCGATCTGGCGGTAGGCGCAGTGATGCGTACCGGCGGTGAGGTGATTGTGGTGCATCAGACCGAGGTGATGCAAAAATTTGGCAACATCGGCGCCATGCTGCGCTATTAGCCAATAACGCATCAAAAAAATACAGCTCGCGCGAAGCGCGAGCTGTATTTTTTTGATGCGTTATCCCTCTTTTAAGTCTCGGTACATTCCCGGAAGCTGCCAGACGCGCACGGCGGCTTCTACCTGAATGCGGAAATTCATCTTTGAATGGCCCCAGCGCCGGTCGGCAAAATAGATGGGGATCTCGGTGGACTTGAACCCCAGGCGCGTGGCCACATAGTTCATCTCTACCTGGAAAACGTAGCCGTTGGATTTGATGCGTTCGAGGGGCATGGCCCGCAAGGTGGCGGCTCGCCACAGCTTGAACCCGCCGGTCACGTCGCGGATGGACATGCCCAGAATGGTGCGCGCATAGAAATTACCCCAGGCCGAAAGTCCCTTGCGCCAGGCAGGCCAGCGTTCGTCCAATTTCCCCCCCGGCACATAACGCGAGCCGATAGCAAAGTCGCAGTGCTGCAAGGTGTCAATCAACTCGGGGATTTTTTCCACCGGGTGAGAAAAATCGGCGTCCATTTGCATAATGGCTTCGGCGCCTTCTTCCAGGCAGCGTTGAAAGCCCTGAATGTAAGCCGTGCCCAGGCCCATCTTTCCAGCGCGGTGCATCACGCCAACCCGATGATCGTGCTGCTTGTTCAGCTCCTCGGCCAGATCTCCGGTCCCATCCGGGCTGTTGTCATCCACCACCAGCAAGCGCAAGCTGGGGATTGGAAGCGCAAATAAAGCGGAGACCAGTTTGGGGAGGTTCTCCGCTTCGTTATAAGTTGGAATAACAATGGTTACATTCACACCGGGCAACCCTTTCTTGGGCGGGATTAATGACAGTAGTGTTCCAGCGCCTCTCTCAATTGAGCCGCGTCGGCAAATTTCCCAGCCCCAGGGACCACCTCATTGATGGTCAGAGAAAGGCGGCGGTTGCGGAAAGTGCCCATCTCGCGATCTTGATCCGAGTAAAAGTAATCAAAAGACTGCTCGAGGCGCTTATTGATGCGGTCTTTCAAAGCGGCAGCCTGGGCGGGGCGAATGATGATGACAAAATCACTATTGGTGATGTGCCCTACAAATTCTTCCCCCGTGCCCAGGTCGCGGAGCGCATCGCGGATCATCAACGACACCGCGCGCAGCAGGTCATCGGTGGCTACAAAACCGTATACTTCGCGGAAGCGGTCCAGGTTCTTCAGAGAAATCACCTGCATGACCACATCATTGCGCTTAAGATTAGCCGCCAGGGTTTCATCCACCAGGCTACCTTCGGGCATCTCGGTGACCGGGTTGGTCAGCGAGCCCTGGCGGGAGCGTTGCATGGTGTTGCGCACGCGCAAGCGCAGTTCCTGAATATCAAAGGGCTTGGTAATGTAGTCGTCGGCCTGAAGCTCCAAACCGCGCAAGCGGTCATTGCGCTCGCGCTTTTCGGTCAGGAAGATGATCGGAATTTCTTTGGTGCGGCGGTTGCTGCGCAAACGTCGGGCAACCTCGAAGCCGTCGATATCCGGCAGGCGAATATCCAGAATGACCAGGCCGGGGTTACTGGTTTGGGCGGCGCGCACGCCGTCCTCGCCCCAGTTCACGGTGAGAACATCATAACCTTGTACGCGGAAATATGCGTTGAGCATATCCGCAATATCAAGATCGTCCTCGACAACCAGAATCGTCGGTTTCGCTTCGTCCACGCGGTTTCCTTTGGGGCCAGCCTAAGCGATCGGCTCTTTATAGATGGCAAAGTCACAGGTCGGGTCGCCTGCAGCAATGCAAGTCGTCTCCGTTACCCTGAACTCTTTGCCGCCTGAGACCCACTTGAGCCCCTCTTGCAGTAAACCGGTTGCCATGAAGCAGGCCGCCTTATCGGTGTGGCGTCCATGACAGCAGGGGCAACGATGGATGGTATACAGGTAGTGATCATCCTTCTCGGCCACCGTGCTCAGTTGATCGCTGGTGGTAGAGAAGATTTTGGCCATGGCGGGGATGCCGATGCGTAGTTTGGCTGGAAGCGGCAGGACCTTGAAAGCCAGGTCGCCGGCGCCGGCCAGCGCGCCAAAGTTGCGCAAGCCTTCCATGAACACGGCACGCCCAGCGCGCAGCGCCAGTCCGCGGCCGCCGCGTGGGCCGTACATTTCTTCCAAAGCCCCGTTGAGCGCCGAGAAATCGGCAAAGTCAAATTTGCGATCCAGATTATCGGACGGGTAGTTGTCAATCAAATAGGCAAGCCCCGCCAGGTTGAGAATGGCATTGAGGCCATTCTTCCCCATCACCTCTTCCAACGCGGTGAGAGCCAGCCGGGCAATCTTATTGGGGTAGTACAGGCCACTCTTTGGGATAGGTTCCATGGTTTTCGTTTCCTGTTAGATCAGCTTCGTGAGATCTTCGGCTGCGCGGCGCATATCGAGGAAAATTAAGCCGAGTTTTGCCTGCTCGCGGGCCAGAGCGGTGAGTACCGCCTCTTCGCCAACGGACATGAGCACAACATAACCCTTTTCGCCTTTGATGTAAACCTGGTCCAAAGAACCGCGTCCCAGTTCGTTGGCAATGCGTTCGCCCAACGAGAGCATGGCGGCAGACATCGCAGAAACGCGGTCTTCCTCAACGCCCTGGGGGAGTGCGGAAGCAATCGTTAAGCCGTCCACACTTACGATTGCCGAAGCTTCAATGTCCGGCGAGGATGCTTGCAGCTCGCGGAGACGATCAACCATACTTTGCGTGCGTGACTTGGTCAAGGTGGCACTCCTTTTCGGGGATTCCCGCAGGCCAATCTTTCGCCCCCAAAACATGGGCTCTAGTTTTAACGATGGCCCGCTAAATTAGCATAATAATTGTCTCCTACAAATTTAACACAGGGGCACTTGCGTGTCAAGCTGAGAAGGGTGGGCAACGAGCCGAATACGGTGGTTGTAAAGTAATTGTTAGGTAAAGTGGATCAAGTTATAATCGTAACCACGGAAATCCCCCGAGAATCATGGCTCTTTGGAATTGCCGTGGTAGAAGGATTTCACTACGCCGATTCCCAATGAACCAGAATTATGTCTGATGAGTAGAGGTGACCGACCATGAAATATCGATTGTTTTCAATCATTGCGCTGACAGGGATCATCGCCGCGTTCATTACCGGTTGCGCGCCCAAAACACAACAAATCCTGCTGCTCAAAATCGCGGTAATTCCAGTACTGGATACCATGCCCCTGTATGTGGCCCAGCAGGAAGGCCTGTTTGAAAAGAACGGCGTGCAGGTAGAACTGATCCCGGTGGCTTCGGGTCCCGAGCGCGACCAGCTCATCGCCGCCGGAGAAGCCGACGGGATGATCAACGAGATCGTCTCGGTCATGTTCTTTAACAAGGAAACTCCCACCGTACAAGCGGTGCGCTATGCTCGCGCCGCCACCAGCGGCTCGCCCCTCTTCCGCATTCTGGCCGGCAAAGACAGCGGCATCGCTTCGTTGGCAGATCTGAAAGGCGTGCCCATCGGCGTTTCAGACGGCACGGTCATCGCTTACCTGACCGATCGCTTGCTGCAAGCCGAAGGATTTGCCCCGGGCGAGATTCAAACTGTCTCAGTTCCCAGCATCACCGACCGGGTGGCCCTGTTGGGCAACGGGCAGTTGCAAGCCGCCACGCTGCCCGACCCGCTGGCTTCATTGCAAATGCAGCAAGGCGCCGCCGACATCCTCGACGATACCACCCATCCCGAATACAGCTTCAGCGTGTACTCGTTCCGCAAAGCCATCATCGATGAAAACCCGCAAGCCGTGAAGGGCTTCCTCAAGGCCATCGAAGAAGCCGTGGCTTTGATTAATCAGAACGGCAACCAATACCGCCCCTTGATGATCGAGCAGAAGCTGCTGCCTCCGCCCCTGGCTGAGAGCTTTGACGTGCCCCAGTTCATCACTGCGGGCGTGCCCAGCGAAGCACAGTTTGCCGACGCGCTGGCCTGGGCCCAGGAGAAAGGTTTGCTAACCGTGGACGTTCAATACGCGGACTGCGTCAACGCCGGCCTTCTACCCTAGGATGCACTCCTCAAACGCGGCATGATCCAGGTTGAGAACCTGACCTTCGCTTACGGGCACAGCGCCCCCATCTTCTCCGGTTTCGATTGGACCGTCCAATCCGGAGAAGCCTGGGCCGTGCTGGGGCAGTCGGGCTGCGGAAAGAGCACCCTGCTCTCGTTGCTGGCCGGGCTGGCCCAACCCGGCGCGGGGCGCATCCTGGTGGAAGGCAAAACCCTCACCCGTCCGCGACCCTACACCGGACTGATCATCCAGGATTACGGCCTGCTGCCCTGGGCCACCGTGCGCGAAAACGTGGAACTGGGCTTGCGCGTGCGCCGCTTCTACGGGCCGGATGACATTCACACGCCGCTCGAATTCAAGCCCGCGCCGGTCGACCCGTGGCTGGACCGGCTAGGGCTGGGCGAGATCGCCGAACGCTACCCGGCGCGCATTTCGGGCGGCCAACGCCAGCGCGCGGCCATCGCCCGCACGCTGGTCTTGCAGCCGGACCTGCTGCTGATGGATGAACCTTTTTCATCGTTGGACGCTCCCACCCGCGAAGGGCTGCAAAACCTGATGCTGGAACTGTGGGCCGAGCAGACACTGACTCTGGTCATTGTCACCCACACCATCGAAGAAGCTGCCGTGCTGGGACAGAAAATCCTCGTCCTGGGCGAGCGCCCCAATACCCGCCCGCTGGTGGTGGATAACCCCGGCGCAGCCCGGCCCGATTTCCGCTCCAGTGACGAATACCTGGCCATGTGCCGCGAGCTGCGTCAAAAGTTGCAGGCCACCCTATGAAACGCCGCGACGTGCTTTTCGCCGTTGTGGGTTTGCTGCTGGTCTGGCAGGTTGCAGCCTGGCTGGTCAACCGCATCATCTTGCCGGGGCCGGTGCTGGTGGCGCGAGTGTTTTTTGACGAGTTGATCCGCGGCGATCTGGTGATCAACTTCCTGGCCAGCCTGGGGCGCGTCGCCGCCGGTACGGCCCTGGCGGTGATGGCTGCCTGGCCCGCGGGGCTGCTGCTGGGCCAAAGCAAACGCCTGGACCGCATCTTCGCCCCGGTCATTTACCTGCTCTATCCCATCCCCAAAGTGGTACTCCTGCCGGTGGTGGTGTTGTTCTTCGGCATCGGCGACGCCCCCAAAGTGGTGATGATCTTCTTGATCCTGTTTTTCCAAATCCTGGTGCTGGTGCGCGACCAGGCTGCCACCATCCGCCCCGAGTTGCTCATGAGCGTGCGCAGCCTGGGGGCCGGGCGGCGGGCGTTGTTTCGCTTTGTCTACCTGCCCGCCAGCCTGCCCGGCATCCTCACCGCCCTGCGCCAGTCAGTGGGCACGGCTGTGGCGGTGCTGTACGTGGCCGAGTTGTTTGCCACCCGCCTTGGGTTGGGGTACTATATATATCTACAAGGCAGCACGCTGGTTAATTACCCGGCCATGTATGCCGGGGTGCTGGCTATGAGCTTGCTGGGATTGAGCCTGTACTTCGTGGTGGACTGGTTGGAAAAGCGCTTCTGCCGCTGGCAGCAGCCTTAAGCCCGGACACAGGGGAGGTTGAGATGACACCTGTACTTCGCAAAGCCATTCACTTACTGGCGCACCCGCTGAGTCTGGCGGCGGCGGTCTTGATCCTGGTCAACGACTTTTTGCTGCGCCCGGTCGCCCCCTCCTGGTGGACGGGCAAACTCAGCGACGCGGGCGCGCTGGTCGTCTGGCCGCTGCTCTTTGCCGTCGGCCTGGCCTTGATCTTACCGCGCCACTGGAAGTTAACAGGCGGGCTGGCCCTGGGCTTCACCCTGGCCGGGCACCTGCTGCTCAAACTCTCTCCGGTGACCAATGCCTGGCTGATCGGGTTGAGCGGGAGCCGCCTGCGCGCTGTGGCCGACCCCAGCGACCTGCTCCTGCTGCCCGTCCTGCTCCTCCCCGCCTGGCTGTGGTTCCGCAATGAGATTCAAGCCATGCAGCCCCTGCGGCTGCGATGGGAGCTGCTCCTGGCAGCGTTCGTTCTTCTGGTAGGGGTGGCGGATGCCGCCGCGCCGGATTACGGGGCGGTCTGCTTCACGCAAGAAAGCGCGCAGATTATCGTGAACGGCGGGTATTATCACAACTACAGCAGCGGCGACGGCGGCCGAACCTGGTCATACGCAGAAATGACACCCGGTGACCAGTGCCAGATGCGCGCATCGGGCGAGGTACTGGACGTGGCTGCTCCCAACGGCCCGACTTACCGGGTGACCATGCAAGAGAAGGTGGAACGCAAAACGGCTGCCGGAGGCTGGGAAGAAATCCTGGCGATGAAGGACCCCAGCCAGGCCGAGCAAATGTACCGCAACCAGACCCAGTCTACCAACCTCCATTACCTGCGCGGCCCCTTGGACGCCATGCTTGTGCCGCAGAGCGGAGATTTGTTGCTGGCGATGAGCACAGATGGCATACTGCTCATCGAGCCAAACGGGAAGCAGACCTGGGTGGCGGTAGGAGAGTACCGTCATGGCGGTTTGCGTCAAGATGGCATCGTGGGGATGGTCAGCTTGTTGTCCCTCGAGTTTTTGCTGGCCTTCCTGGCCGGGGTGTCCTGGTGGCTGAACGCCACGCTGCGCCACGACCGCACTCGCTGGCAAACAGCCTGGGTGGTTATTGCCTGGATCGGCGTAGCCCTGGCGGTGTTCATGGCGCACCCCGATTTTGTATCCGGGTACTTCGCCGCCATCACCATGCTGGGCGTGTTGGTGCTGGGCGTTTACCTGGCGGTCATCGTGATCGTGCGCGTCATCCGCGTGGCTCGCAATAACGCGCGCGGGCTGCTCCTGCCGCTGGCGGGCATCCCGGTGATTATGCTGTTGTTCATTCTCCCGTTTGTGCTGTGGGGGCTGAACATCCTGCCGGAATTCATGCTGGCTGCCCTGGTGGCAGGGATTCTCGTCGCCGCCGGAGGTGTGCCGCTGGCAATGGCGCTAGAGAAAAAACCCTTGTAGCTGCGGGTCTTTAATGCCGGCTCGGTACCGGGTTCATGCGAATCTTTGCGGGCTGAATGCGGAAAACTAAATGGCAGACCCGCCGTTCTTTGCGCAACAGGGTGGGTCTTCCGGGTAGGCCATTTCGACGAACCCGCAAAAGACGCGGGAACATGACCAACGTGAGCCCGCATTAAAGACCCACCCCTACCCCGATTAAACGAATCTTCTGATGTAGGGTCGAGGCAGGATCACGCTTAGAATTTGAGGACATACCTTGTAGCCTCGACCTCTTGGCGGAATTGGGCAAGGCCATAGGCTGTCCGGAAGATTCAGTCCGTAGGTCGGATTGAGGGCTGCCGCCCCAAACCAACATCAAGTCCGCTGAACCAGGCATCCCGATGCCTGCCCGAAATCCGACATTCACCTGGATCGTCGGTTTTCGCTGCTTTGACCGGGTTATTTCGGTTCACGATGAACCGCTCAAACCAACCTACCGGATCAGGAGTAAACCCAACCTCCAGACCCGCCGTTCTTTGCGCAACAGGGTGTGTCTTCCGGGTAGATCCCAGCAACGAGCCCGCAAAGGACACCGGATCATAACCAACGTGAGCCCGCATTATAGACCCACCCCTACCCCGGTAACCCGAATCTTCTTGTGTAGGGGCGAGGCGAAATTACGTTGGGATTTGAGAATGGATTTGTGAGCCTCGCCCCGGTTTGGCAACGGCAAAGATGGGCGAGGCTTACATAACCGGGTTGAGACGCTTCTCGAATCTCGCCTCGCCCCTACCGAAACTTATTCACCGTGGGCGGCGATTTACGCGCCGATCACCTTTGCAATCACCAGCCCCAGTGCAAACAACAGCGAGAAAGAAAGCTCCAACTGCCCGGTGCCGGCCAGCGTACGATTCAGAGCACGGCCCTCTTCCTGGTTGATACTTCGTATCAAAGGTATAGCCTGGGGCAGCGACAGCCAGCTCAAGGCCACCCACATAGGCAGCAGGCTGGACAACCCCAGCAAGAACACGCTCAAATAAGCCACCGCCAGCAATGCAACATACTCCTTGCGCGTCCATGCCTCGCCAAACCGCACCGCGAGGGTGCGCTTGCCCGTGGCTCGATCGGTGGGCACATCGCGCAGGTTGTTGACCACCAAAATGGCCACCACCAGGCAGCCGATGGGGATGCAAGCCGCCAGCGCCGCCGCCGTGATCATGCGCGTGTGGACGAAATACGTTCCGCCCACCGCTGCCAGACCAAAAAAGAGAAAAACAAACACCTCGCCCAACCCGTGATACCCGAGGGGATACGGTCCACCGGTATAAGCCACCGCCGCCAGGATGGACAGCAGACCAATGACCGCCACCGGCCAGCCCGCGGCGTAGATCAGGTACACGCCGCACAGGGCCGCCAGCCCGAACACCACCAGCATCCCCGCCTTGACCTGGCGGGGTGAAAGCAGCCCCGATTGGGTCACGCGGGTGGGGCCGGTGCGCAGGCTGGTGTCGGCGCCATGCTGGTAGTCGAAGACATCGTTGGTAAAGTTCGCCCCAATTTGCAATAGCAGCGCGCCCAAGACCGCCGCCAGGGCCGGGCCCAGGCGGAAGCCGCCATCGTAAAAAGCCAGGGCCGAGCCGACTACCACGGGGGCTACCGCCGCGGGCAGCGTCCGCGGGCGAGCAGCCATCATCCAGATTTGCAGTGGGGTAAGCGGCGCATTCATGACTGGAAGTATACCGGAGAGCGGCAATTCTGGGGAAGGGATGCGTTTTTCGGTGTACAATCGAATTACTATCACCCCTGGAGAAAATCACATGAACGAAGTGGTCATCGTAGATGCTATCCGCACCCCCATTGGTGCTCTGGGCGGCGGATTGGCGCGCGTGCGGCCCGATGATTTGGCCGCCCAAGTACTGGATGCGCTGGTGGAACGCAACCAGCTCGACCCAACCCTGATCGAAGAGGTGTACCTGGGCTGCGCCA
>JAEXTI010000097.1 GCA_023406965.1 Chloroflexota bacterium | reverse complement strand
CATATCATCGAGTGGGCTAAATCGGGGCAAGGCCACCGCCCGCTGATTATGTGCGAGTACTCGCACACGATGGGCAACAGCAACGGCTGCCTGGCCGATTACTTTGAGGCCTTTGAAACCTATGCGGGTTTGCAGGGCGGCTATTTGTGGGAGTGGCTGGATCACGGCATTCGCCAGACCACCCCGGACGGGCAGGTATATTGGGCCTACGGCGGCGACTTCGGCGATGTGCCTAATGACGCGAACTTTGTCACCGACGGTATTGTCTGGCCCGATCGCACGCCGCACCCGGCCTTGTATGAATTCAAGAAGCTGGCCCAGCCGGTGCGCGTGGAGTGGCTGGACACCGAGCGGGCGGTGGTGCGGATTGTGAACAAACACGACTTCATCAGCCTTGGCTGGCTGCGCGGCGAATGGGAACTGACGATCGACGGCAACCGGGTGACGGGCGGCGAATTGCCTGCGCTGGCCCTCGGGCCTGGAAAAACCCTGGATGTGCCCCTGGGAATGGTGGACAATTTGCCTGCTGGCGAACGCTTCCTGAACTTCCGTTTTTACCAACGCGAAGCGACGCCTTGGGCTCCTGCCGGGCACGAGGTAGCCTGGGAGCAGCTTGCCTGGGCCGGCGCCCAGGCCGATGCGCCTACTCCCCCGGCTGAGCCGGTGAGTGTTGGAGAAGACGACAAAACCATTCGGCTGTCTGTCGGAGAAACCGAAGCAGTCTTTGATAAGGCGAGCGGCGCGCTGTTATCTTACGGGACGGGCAAGAACCTCCTGGTGCGCGGCCCAAAGTTGAACGTGTGGCGGGCCGGGACGGATAATGACGGCATTAAGCTCATGTTGGGGCCGGATAAGATTCTCTATCACTGGTTGGATAAGAAGCTGGACCAGGTGGAGCAACGTTTGGTTAGCTTGCGCCTGGTGGAAAACCAGCCCGGTATGCCCGGCGTGGAAGTGATCCATGAAGCGTCGGGGCGCGGGCAGTGGGATGACTTCCGCTTCACCCAGCGTTACACGCTGCTGCCTTCGGGAGATTTGCAGGTGTTCAACGAGGTGGAGATCGGCGATGATCTGACCGACCTGCCGCGGGTGGGGGTGACCCTGGCGCTGGAACCGGAGTTGGAGCAGTTGGAATGGTATGGGCGCGGCCCGTGGGAGAATTATTCCGACCGCAAGGCCAGCGCGATGGTGGGCCGCTACCGGGGCACCGTCAACGAGCAGCATGTACCTTATATCATGCCGCAGGAGAACGGGCATAAGACCGATGTGCGTTGGGTTGATCTGAAGGATGCGGCGGGCAATGGCTTGCACGTGGAGGGCGCGCCGCTGCTCGAGTTCAACGCCAGTCATTTCACCGACAACGACTTGTATGCGTGCCGGCACACCATCGATCTTCATCCTCGCCCGGAAATCATCTTAAATTTGGATGCGGTGCACCGTGGTTTGGGCACCGCTTCTTGCGGACCGGACACGCTGGAACAATACAAGCTGCTGGAGAAAGAGTACCGCTTTGGGTATACGCTGCGAGTGTTGAAATAGCCCGTTGCGGCACTAATAATGTAGCTCGGTGATTTTGGGGTCGTGGAGCAGTTGCCCTGTGAGCTTGTTGTGGGCCTTGTGCGAGCCGAGCGTGGTCCAGGTACAGGTGAGGATCTGGTCTTTGCGTACCTTGGAATGTTCCAGGATGATTAAGCCGCTCTGCTTAAAAACTGCCTCCAATTGGGTGAGGAAATCGACATCGAGGTCGCAGACAATTTGATAGGTATGTTCCTCGCGCGCTGAATCGATGCGGCGTTCGATGAGCGGGAAAACCCACAGCACGAGCAAGATGACGACCGCGGCGCTGAAGGAGAGGAGATATTGCCCGCCGCCGATCCCCATGCCCAGGGCAGCCGCCAGCCAGATGGTGGCGGATGTAGTCAACCCGACCACCTTGCCATGCTCGCGGAGGATGACGCCTGCGCCCAGGAAGCCCACGCCGCTGACAATGTTGGCGGCAATGCGGTTGGGGTCGCTGTCTGGGGCCAGATGGTGGGAGAAGATGGTGAAGAGAGTGGCGCCAAGGGTGATGAAGATGATGGTACGGAACCCGGCGGGTTTATCACGGAACTCGCGCTCCAGGCCGATGGCAGCGCCGACAACCAGCGCCAGGACGATTTTTAGCAGGTCTTCGGGCAAAAGGGTCATGGGGGAAGTCTCCAGTGGTGAAATTATAACTGACATTGGGGTTTCGCGGATTTTGGACTTTGACACTAAGCAAAGTAAGAATTTATCTCTGCTCGTAAAATAGGGGCATGAGGAACAAATTCTATACTCCGTTGATTCCCATATCTTTGCTTGCGCTGATTCTAGGAATGTGGGCTGGGTTGCAGCGTATGGGCTGGTCGCTGCCAGCCATGAACCTGGCCCTGGCGCACGGCCCGTTGATGGTTTCGGGGTTTTTGGGCACACTGGTCATGCTGGAACGGGCCGTTGCTCTGCGGCGCGGTTGGATGTTCATCCCGCCGGCCCTGACCGGCTTGGGTTGGGTCCTGTCACTGGCCTTGCCTGGGCAACCGCTGGGAGCGTTGCTGTTCACACTGGGCAACCTGGGCGGGATTGCCATCCTGGCGGTCATCGTGCGGCGCGAAACGCATATCTACACAGTGGCGATGCTGGTGGGGATGGTGGTTTGGTTTGGCGGCAACCTGTTGTGGCTGTCGGGCAAGGCCATCTTCCAAATCGTGTTTGCCTGGCAGGCGTTTCTCATTTTGACCATTGTGGGCGAGCGATTGGAACTCAACCGGGTGCTGCGGCCCACCCCGCGCGCGCTGATGCTATTCAAAGTGGCGGCGGGCATCTTTTTGGGTGGGGTGATCCTTTCGGTGGTGAATTTGGGTTGGGGCGCCCGAGTGAGTGGGGCAGGGATGCTGCTATTGACCGTGTGGTCGCTGCGCTATGACATCGCCATCCGTAACCTGCGCCACCGCCTGCCCCTCACGCGCTATATCGCGTGGTGTTTGTTCTTGGGCTTTGTCTGGATGGGTGTGGCGGGCGGGATCAACCTGTTTTATGGCCGGTTGGTGGCCGGGCCGTTGTATGACGCGGCTATTCACGCGGTGTTTGTCGGCTTCGTCATCTCGATGATTTTTGGGCACGCGCCGATTATTTTCCCAGCGCTGTTACAAATACAAATTGTCTTCTCACGGTGGTTTTACATCCACCTGGCGCTGCTGCACGCATCTTTGGTGGTGCGGCTGATTGGCAACCTGGCGAACGATGTTCTGCTGCGCAAGTGGGGCGGGATGATCAATTCGGTGGCGATCGTTTTGTTCCTGGGGATGACGGTGGTCTCGTTGGTGAGAGGGAAGAAATAGGGAGGAACTGGAAAGAAAAGGGGGGGCCGCAGAGCGACGTGAGAGATTGTGGAAGAAATCAACAGGGCTGTCCGCCGGGACAGCCCTGTTGATTTCTTGTTTCAACCGTGGTTTAGTAAATGTCGTAAATGGTGTTATACACGTTGAACTTGCCGGTTGGGGTGACCAGGTCGGGGATGCGAGCCACTTCTTCCAGGGTGGCGTCATCATAAATCACGATCTCGCCGCGCTCGCCGGGCTTGTCGGCTTCGCCCCAAATACTGACCCAGATCTGCGTACCCTGGCGGTTATATTCGAAGTGCACCGCCCGACCGTAGGTAGCGGCTTCCCAGCACTTGTACACTTCGGTGGGGTTTTCTTTGGCCACCACGCAGATGGAGCGCGCCAGCACCGGGTCGGGGTTGAGGGTCATGTCTACCCAAATCCACTTGCTGTTGGGGTGGGTCTTGATGAACAGGCTGCCCGCGCCGGGCAGGGGTGTGACGCGCACGGCCTTCCAGGCTTCGTCGGGGTGGCCTTCGGGGTCGGTGCCGATGGAGACGATGGCCGGGTCGCCCAGGTGGGCAGTGCTCCACACCGGTCCGAACTCGGGATCGATCCAGTTGGCCCCGCGCCCCGGGTGAGGCACCGCGGGTGTATCGACCAGCGCGGCCAGGTTGCCTTCCTGCGCATCGATGACCGCCACCTGGTTGGACTGGTTGGCCGCCACCAGGAAGTAGCGTTTGGTGGCATCCCAACCGCCGTCATGCAAGAACAGCGATGCCTCGATCATCTTGATGGTCGGGTTGATGGGGTCGGTGTAGTTCACGATCCACACCTGACCGGTTTCTTTGACGTTGACGATCCATT
>JAEXTI010000092.1 GCA_023406965.1 Chloroflexota bacterium | reverse complement strand
CCACAAGTGCGCGCGATACGCAGCACCAATCCAACCTACCTTGAATCTTGCCAGCGTTGCCCGATCACGAACTTATGCATGCACTGCCCGGCACATGCCCACCTGGAAAGTCGCGCGATGGATGGGGAAACGCCGTATTTCTGCGCGCTGGCCCATGCCCGCGCCAGCGCCATCCGGGGACAGGACTGAGCTGACCTATGAATATCGCCGTGCCCGCGCAACAGACCCGCCAGGTTCTCTTGCGCTTGCTGCGCGCGGCAGGGCTGGTCTGGAAAATTGCTCCAGGCTGGACTTTGGTGAATGTTCTTCTGGTAGTGATCCAGGGAGTGCTGCCGCTGGCGGCACTTTACCTGATGAAGCGGATCATCGAAGCGGTGACGGTTGGCTTGGAAGCGGCCAATACAGCCGAGGTATTTCATCCAGTGATCATTTGGATTGGGTTGGCTGCTGCGGTCGCAGTGTTGAGCGCGTTGGCGAGATCCTTGAGCGAATATTCCGCTGAAGAGCAATCGCAGCGAGTGACAGACGCTGTGGCGGATATTCTGCATGAAAAATCCATTGCTGTGGATCTGGGGTATTACGAAGACTCCGGCTATTACGATACGTTACACCGCGCCCAGCGTGAGGCTCCTTACCGGCCCACACGAATTGTCCACGGGATCATCCAGGTGATTCAAAACATTCTGTCGCTGGCCGGTATTTTTATGCTCCTGGTGACCTTCAACTGGTGGGTGGCAGTGTTGCTTCTTGCGGCTGCATTACCGGGATTCTTTGCGCGTATATTACATTCGAAAGCCTTGTTCAGCTTTGACACGGCGCAGTCCGAGAAAGAGCGCAAAGCCTGGTATTACCACGATATCCTGACCAGTACGACCTATGCCAAAGAGGTGCGCCTGCTGAATTTTGGATCGCTCTTTAAGAGCCGTTACCGGGATTTGCGTCGAGAGATCCGTGAGGGAAAGCTGGCGATTTCTCGCCGGCGGCTGAGTGGAGACCTGGCAGCGCAGGTACTGGTGAACGTCTTGATGTTTGGCGCGCTGGCCTGGCTGGCCTATCAGACCATCCTTGGGCAGGTCACCCTTGGAGACTTGTTGGTGTATTATCTGGGTTTCCAGAGCGGGTTAGGATATGCCCAATCTACTTTTCGGGCCCTGGCTGGGCTTTACGAGGACAATTTGTTCCTCTCGAATTTCTTTCGTTTTTTGGACCTGCGCCCCGCCACTACTGCGCCGCTTGTGCCTAAGCCTGTGCCTCAACCTATGCCGAAAGAGATTGTTTTCCACGGAGTAGATTTTGTTTATTCCAACCGAGATGAGGAAGCAGTCCGTAACATCGATCTTACCATCCGGCCGGGCGAGGTGATTGCCCTGGTGGGAGAGAGCGGGTCCGGGAAGAGCACCGTGATCAAATTGCTTTCCCGGCTGTATGATCCAACCCATGGAAGCGTTGAAGTGGGCGGCGTGGATTTGCGCGACACGGACCCGGTGGAATGGCGCAAAGAAATCAGCGTGGTACTGCAAGATTTCGCACATTACCCGCTCACGGTTTGGGAGAACATCTGGCTGGGTGATATAGAGTCTGACCCGGTGCGGGAACGGATAGCCGCTGCCGCACAGCGCTCGGGCGCTGAAGCGGTGATTCAACGTTTGCCAAACCAATACGATTCTATGTTGGGGTACTGGTTCAATAATGGGCAGGAGGTGAGTGGGGGCGAGTGGCAGAAAATTGCCCTGGCTCGGGCATTCTGGCGCGAATCAAAGCTTCTAATCCTCGACGAGCCCACCAGTTCTCTGGACCCTCTGGCCGAGGAAGATCTTTTTCGCAATTTACGCGAGATTCTGGACGGACGGAGCGCAATTCTTATTAGCCACCGCTTCTCAACGGTTCAGATGGCGGACAGAATTTACGTCATGGAGAAGGGCCGTATTACTGAAAGTGGCTCACATGCTGAATTGCTGGCGTTGGGCGGGCATTACGCCCAGCTATACCTGGCGCAGGCCCAATTTTACCGGAATAAAGGCCTATGAAAGAACTAGATCTGACTGCTGAAGAGCAATTGGTTCTAGGTTGCTTGCGGGCCACTTTGGATCCTGATAGGCCACTTCCGGTACTGGACGCAGGGTTCGATGATTGGCAAGGTTTGATTTCAGCGGCCCAGACTCACCGCGCCTTGGGCGCATTGCTGGCTGTCGAAAAGCAGTCTCCCGGTTTTTGGCCGGCTGAGTTCACAAGGCGGATCGCGTCTTGGCGACTGACAATGTTGGTGCATGCTGAGCAGGCCGTTGCGCAGGTAGCGTCCACACTGGCGGAACTGACCCGAGTAGGAATCCCGCTGGTGGTGATGAAAGGTTGGGATTACATCCATACAGTTTATGGCGGAGATTACAGCCTCCGTCCGTGTGCGGACATTGATATCCTGATCCATCCTCGGGATGTTAAATCGGCAGAGGAGGCGTTGGCCCGCCAGAAGTATCAACCCTATGAAGAGCTTTGGCCTGGGATACGATTTCGATATGGAAACGCGGCTTATCATTATCAGCGATCTCAGAAGACGCCCCACGAAACGCTATATGGAGTGGATTTACACTGGGGCTTGTTCAACATTCGCTGCCTGGATGATCGCGTTTCGATAGCGGAACTATTCAGCCGGGCGGTTTCACTTGAAGTGGGTGGTATCCCTGTCTTGCACATGGGAGTCGAGGATCATATTTTGCATGCGGCGGGCCATCGCAGTTTGCATCATGATAATGATAGTGAGATGTACCGCTTCTACGAACTTGCCTGGGTGATTCGCCATGCTCAGCCGGGCGTGGATTGGACGGAGGTGTTTTCCCGGGCGAAGGAATGGGGGATTCGCCTGGCGCTGCGCTCGATCTTGGAAGAAATTGAGCGTCATTTTCCTGGCACCTTGCCGGAATTCTCTTCCCAGGAATGGGTTGCCTTGGAGCCTGATCCACAAGAAGCGCGCTTGTATCAGACGTTACAGAAATACCACGTTACGCCTTTGGGACGTCTGTTACCTATTCGTTGGACGCCGAAGGGCTTGTGGGAGACGGCCGGATTTTTATTTGAGGCCTTTGTGCCTGGGCCAAAATTTATGGAGCATCGCTACGGGAAGACTCGCATTTGGCCAGTGCTATATTTCCGGCGCGCAGGAAATGCGTTTAAACAATTAGCGGGTTTCCTGGGCAGGAAACCCGCTTAATAGGGCGTATGGTTTGATAGCCTGTGTAGCGATCCTTAGTCAATCTTCACCGTAGCGGTCATGTTCCACATAAAGCGTTCCTCCACGTTATCCAGCGTGATCGTCACCTGGAATGTCATATCGCCCAGATATTCGACCCCCACGGGATCGATGGCGGACACCTTACCGGTGAACTCCTCACCGGGGAAGGAGTCTAGCTTGATGACGGCAGCCTGCCCTAAACTGACTCTGGCTATGTCCACTTCTGCCAGGTCTTTCGTTTTCACAGTCCACTGAGTAGGATCGGCTATAGCGATCATTGAGAGGCCGGGCGCGGCAATTTCACCTGCCTTGATGTGTTGGATGGATTGGACGACGCCATGGATTGGGGAACGCAATTCATAGAGTGCTAAGGCTTCTTGGGCGGCTGCGGCGTGGCGGGCGGCAGCATCCAGGCGCGCCTGGGCGGACTCTAACTTCTCATGATCTATGTTTTGATCGTTCAGTCTGGACAAATCCTCACGGTTGGTTTCAAGCGCTGCGATTGCATTCAGTAACGCGGTGCTTTTATCGTCCAGTATCCGATTGTTTTCAGCCAGGGCTTCTTGAAGATCTGCGTAGGTTTCAGAAAGCGATTCTTGGTCTTCATCAAGATTTTCTTGAGCCTCTTTTCGTTCCCGATTGTCCTCATCCTTATCCAGCAATGAGTCCAGTTTATCTCGTGCCTCGCGATAGGATTTTTCGGCGACCTTATAGTCATCCAGAGCGA
>JAEXTI010000218.1 GCA_023406965.1 Chloroflexota bacterium | reverse complement strand
TCTGGTCGCGCTGCTTGGCGGGCGTGCCGCCGTGCAGGAAGAACACCGAGCTGCCCAGGGCCTGGGGCAAATAACTTTCCAACAGCTCGCCCATCTCGGCAAACTGGGTGAAGATCAAAGCCCGGTCGCCAACCTCGAGGATTTCCTCGAGGAGTTCTACCAATCGCTCGAGCTTGCCGCTGCGCCCGTCATAGGTGATCTCGGCCTCTTTGGCGCTTTGGTGTAAATACTGGGCGGGGTGGTTGCAGACCTGCTTGAGCTGCATCAACATGCTCAAGATCAAGCCGCGACGGGCCAGCCCATCGGACGAGGAGATTTTCTCCATCACGTCGTTGACCACGGCTTCATAGAGCGTGGCCTGCTCTTCGGAGAGGTTGACATAAACCTTGCTCTCCACCTTTTCGGGCAGGTCCTGGATGACGCGTGGATCGGTTTTAACGCGGCGCAGGATGAAAGGCGTGACTAGCTTCTTCAAGCGAGCGGTGGCATCGTTGTCGCGGTAGCGCTCGATGGGCATGGAGAAATCGTTGCGGAAGGTTTCCCGCGAGCCCAGATAGCCGGGGTTGAGGAAATTCATGATGGACCACAACTCGGCCAGGCGGTTTTCAACAGGCGTACCCGTGAGAGCCAGGCGGAAACTGCCTTGCAGCTTGCGTGCGGCCTGAGTCTGGCGCGCGTCGGGGTTCTTGATGTTCTGGGCTTCGTCGAGGATGACGTTGCGCCAGTTGACCTCTTTCAGAGTCTCAATATCCATGCGCAGGAGGGCGTAACTGGTGACAACCAGATCATAACTGCCGACCACAGCCAGCAAATCTTCGCCTTTGCGGCGACCCACGCCCTGGTTGACCAGCACGCGCAGCGTGGGCGCGAAACGGGCAGCCTCGCGCTCCCAGTTGGTGACGACCGAGGTGGGGGCGATGAGCAAGGTGGGTAGGTGTTCGCTGCCGTCCTGCTCTTTTTGTTGGAGGAGCAGGGTGAGAGCCTGGATAGTTTTGCCCAGGCCCATGTCGTCGGCCAGGATAGCGCCCAGCCGCCAGCGGTCAAAGAAGCTGAGCCAGGAGTAGCCGTATTGCTGGTAGGGGCGCAACTCGCCCATGAACGAGGCGGGTTGGCTGAGCTGCTCGAGAGCCTTGCCGGTGATATCACCGGAAGCCTGGCTGAACTGGGTCAGCCAATCGTCCAGCCAATCGTCGGCCTCCACGCCGTCCATGGGCAGGCCGCCGGCGCCTTCGGCCTGGTTTTGCATCTGCACAGCCTCCAGCAGGCTGACTTGCCCCTTGAGACGTTTCTTGTCCCAAAAATGAATGGCAGCCTCCACCTGCTCGGCGTCCAACTGCACCCATTGCCCACGGATCTGCACCAGCGGGGATTTGAGTTGCACCAGGGCCTCAAACTCCTCACGGGAGAGGGTGGTGTCGCCAATGGAAAGTTGCCAGTTGTAATCCACCAGACGATCCATGCTGAGCTTGCCAGAAGAAATCACTTCCTTTCCGCCGCGCGGGCGCAGTTGCAGGCGGGCGCCCAAACGCGCCCCGCGCTGGTTCCACCAGGGCGGCACCAGCAGCCCAAAGCCGGCATCTTGAAGCAAAGGCGAAACCTCGCGCAGGAAGGTGTAAGCCTGGGGGGTGTCCATCATCATGCCGGTGGGGCTTTCGCTCTTCAGGCTGGCGGTAATGGGCGGGAACAAGCGCGAGGCATAGCCCAGCCCAGCCAAAAGCTTTTCCTGCGGGCGCTCAAAACGACGCCCCAACTGGCTGAGGGCTTCGCCGCGGCTCTGCCAGACGAGGTCGGCGGGAACCATCAGGCTGGGGTCGTCCCGCGCCTGGAGCAGATAGTGCAATCCCCACTCTCCTTGGCTGCTGGGGGTTTCGCCTTCGACGGGTTGGGGAGCTTCCAGGCGGAAGGCAATGCGGAAGGTGCGGTCGCCGGCAACATGTAGATTGCGCATCCAGATGCGCATGCTCGAAGCCAGCGACTCGAGCTGCGCGCGCGAAGCATCCACGCGGGCATCCATGCGGAACAAGGCCGAGAGCCAGCGCCGCGCAGGGTCATCTTCGTGCCGGGGAATCAGCGGGGCTTCGGCGGCCCCCCAGAAGCGGAAAGCGATATCGCAGCAGGCATTAAAGAAAGAATCCAGCACGGTATGCACCGCAGGAGGCACGTCGTTCATGTGATTCTGCGAGGCAATCTCGCTGCGGCAGGAGGGGGGCATGGAGGCGGCCAGGCGGGCCATGCGCGGAGCGTCCAGGGCGCCGTCCATCACGGCAATCCAGCGGGCGAAGTACTCTCCGCGGCGACCGACTACCAGGGAGGGTGCCACCTTACCGGTAGCTAAAGCTTCGATGACCATCCCCGCGGCCGCCTGCCAGAAGCGTGCATCGGCGCCCAGCACCACATGCGTTGAGTCTTGCAGCATCCCAGCCAGATTGAGCAGCGCCGAAAAGCCATCGGCCACGCGCATCCCCAATCCTTCCACCGACCAGGGGAAAAGGAAGGGCGGCGTTTCGCGATCGGGCACCCAGGCGGCGGCTAGCTGCGGGTCGGGCAGGGGGCCGCTGCGGCTGGTGGGCAGGCGCAATACCGCCGAAGCCTCGGGAGCATAGCCGAAGAGCTTTTCCAACTCTTCGCGCGGAGCGCAGAAGGGATGGGGGCGGGTTTGCGGGCGGGCATTCGGGCGCACCCGCTGGGTAGGATGGGCTGCTTCAGACGATTCGGCCCAGAAGAAGACCGATCCGTCAAACGAGCCAGGTTCAGAGGAAGGACGCCAAAGAGCATGTAAAACCAGCATCTTCTCAGTCCTTCAGGCCCGCTTCTAATTCGTGCAGGCGGTGAACAAACTCTTTTTGATAACTTAATGGGACAGCCAACTGATGCTCCTCCACTAACCAACAACGGTCGCGCAGGGTTTCATCCTGCAAAAGTTCTTTCATAAGCTCCAAATTCTTCACCTGATATAAAACAGCCTGCTGCCCGCGAACCAGAACGTCACAGCGTTCTTTCCAGCGTTCCACGGCAGCGCGGAAATCCTCGGGCAAGGCTTGTGCCGATTTTTGCTCGACAAAAGCCAAAAAATCCCCCGGTTTAATACCTTCCTCAATGGCCTTAATGGTTTTTTGGGCGTCCAGGCGGTACCAGCCATTGCCCAGGCTCACACAACAGCGCTGGAAAGCCGCTTTATCCGCTAAAGTGAACATGCTTTCCTCCAATACCTGGATTTTTAAATCGGGGTGTACCTGGATGATAGGCAGCCGCTCGGTAGACAGGCTGGGCTTGTACTCGGGCTGCAAACCCAGCAGGTAAGCGCCCAGGGGCGTGATGCGGAAGAACTGCAAGCCGTCGTAACGGCTAAAAGCAGCATTGATGGGGTAGTACAGGTCGCTCCAATCGGGCGGAAAATTGGAAACCTCGGGGTCGGTGAAAGCCAACTCTAAGGCGCCAAAGGCAGGCAGCATTTCCATCAAGGTAACCAGCAGGTAGCGCCCCTGCACCAGGGACGAATAGACATTCGGAGATACTTGATTGAGCATGCCAATGCCCGTGGCCCGCATAACCGAAAATTTGCTGTTTTCAACCTTGAAG
>JAEXTI010000066.1 GCA_023406965.1 Chloroflexota bacterium | reverse complement strand
GGTCAAAAATCCTCCTGAAGAAAAATATTCGAGTACTATGGGTTCTCTAACCGATTATTTGCCCGTCTTTTTTGCCCAATCCAGCTCATTCTGGAGGGTAACGGTCACGTTTTGCAAACTCTCCACTTTTGCTTCCAGGCTGCGAGCATAAGCCTGTGCATGTTGGAGTAACCCCAAGCTTTGTTGAGCTTTAGCCAGCTCGCTCTCGGCGGTTTGTAAGTCGTGCCGAAGAGCAGCGATCTGTTGGTTTAGAGCTTTGGTATTCGATTCGTTGTAGGTGCAGCGGTACTGCTCAAAAGCCTGCTGCAGCCCCTGTGCTTCTTTTAGCAAGGCGCGGATGATCCTTTCAGTATCCTGATTTTCCTGGAACACCCTGGATGAGAGCCGGAACGAAGTCGGAATGTTAGAGCAAAAGATTTCGTCGAATTTGAAGACAAAGTACTTGAGCATCTCCGTTGTTGCCAATTCATGCTGACGCCTTCCTTCCTTTTTTCCGGCATCAAATCCTGACTGGTAAGCAGTTTGGGCAACACGTTCTTCATGTTGCGGCGTCCAAAAAATGGGCATTAATCACCTCCGTTTGCAGATAACATTCGACCCTGTTTAGTTGGGTTTGTAACATTCATAGATCCAGACTGATATCTGGTAGTTCGAGCTGATAGACCTGACCAACCTGATCGACAGGCTCAAATTGTGGTTTCACCCCGCTGCGCATGGCTTCCCGGATCAAGGGGGCCAACATCCGAGTAGGGGCAGAGCGCACCAAGCTGATCAGGATATCGTCTCGGCCCGGTTTCAATGTCAGCCGAACAGTCACCACCACGGTTCCATCCTCTCGCTCAATGAGCGCTGACATAACTGCCCCACTTCCAAAGGCCGAGAACATTGGCAGTAATCGGATCGTCTGGCCAATGAACCGCCGCGCCTTTTGAGATCAACGCCAACCGGAGCAATTCGCCCAACAGCAGGGCTCCCCCGCCGGTCGGGATGATGGCAGAGAAACGGCGAAGATTGGGCCAGATAGGCTCGACCGAAGCCAGGATTTCATCCATCCAGACCTCAAGCTTTTCTTTCGATGCCCGCAGTTCGCCACGGCGCAAAGCATTGTCCAGCTCTTGCAGTTCAAAGCCGTCCGAGCGGATCATATCGAGCAAGCGACGCACGCCAACTTTTCCGCCCCCCACGAAGCGAGGGGTGACCTGCCCTCCTTGCAGGACAAACAAATCCAGGGTGTTCATGCCGATGTCAAGGACGGCCACTTCGGATTGATTTCCGTTCTTCCGAACTCGCAGATTCTCATCGAGCAGCCAGTTCGCATAAGCGCCAACAGGTTGAGCCAAGATTTTTATGCGGTCGATCTGGATCTGGTAAGCATGTTGGTTCACCTGAAACTTGTGCTGACCCTTAAAGGTTTTCATGCGAGCAAACACAGCTTCGGCCTGGGTTTGATCCTGGAGCAAGGGCACGGGCAGCCCGACCATCAATGTGCCTGTTATCGATGCTTCGGGTTCAAGTAGTTGGGAGAGCGCGCCAAAGAAAAGCGCGCGCCGTTCTAAAGAACCCAGGCCGGTATAATCCATTCCTCCCAGCAGGCTGCCGTGATTCCAGGCGCCAGCGCCGATAGCAAAGGTTTGTTGCTCCAGGGTCACTTTGTCTACCCGCTGAGCAGACTTCATCCCAACCGCAGCCAGGCCCATTGACCGGGGACGAGTAACGGCAGATTGCACAATGATGGTGCGACCATCCAGGCAAACTTTGGTATTGCCAAAACCAGGGTCGAGAGCAATTACATCAGTCATCGTAGATACCTCCTTGAAAGAATTAAATGGATAGAGATCGTGGTACGTGGAAGAGCGAACGCTCATTTCCATGCTTCACAGGTTGGGGGACAAGACAAAAGCCAGCCGTCTGGTCGCGGCGGCGATGGCCGTCAAAGATACGCAGGTGTTTTATGCAAACAAAAAAGAAACAAAAAGCGGCGTCTTTTTGTTCGCAAAATGTTGCGGGATAGCCGGTAAAATGGGTAAAATTGTCAAAATTAAGCCGTTTTGGAATACGATAAGCCACCGCTTGGTCGATGGTTCGAATCCATCCGGGCCCACAAATTTCAGCAAGTCTTTTGGTGGATGGCCCCCAATGGGGGGATTCAAATCCATCCGGTCCCCCACACCCCCAAACGTGGCAGGTTTTCAAAACCTGTCACGTCTTTGTTCCCTTCCCGATATAATTGAAGCCATGAACACCCCCCGGCCCTCCTGGCCCTCCTTGACCCTGATCCTCGCGAGCATCCCCATCCTCTTCATCTTCCTGGCGGCCCTCCTCGCGTATGTATCCGAAGTCACCGCTCGCGACGGGGTCTACGACGTCACCTTCGAGAATGCCGCCTTCTTTGGCGGGCTGTACCTCGCCATTCCTTGCGGCTTGATCGCCATCATCGCCGGGACCAATGCGCGATCCAGGGGCTTGATCAACAAAAAATTTGCTGCCGCTGGGATCGTGATTGGCGTGCTCGGCATTCTGTTCGGCCTTGTCGCCTGGGTCTGGTTCGCTATGGTTTCGGCGTTTGTGTTTTAAGATTAGTGCTGGCTGGTTTGAAGATCTGTCGAAACTATCATTGGATATACGGTGCTATCAGGTTGTAGCAGACACGATCCTTGCAACCATCAATTTTCTTTCTGCTATTCGTTCCACATGCCTGTTTCTAAGGAGCTTGAAATTATGCGGCTTAGAATTTCCTTCCTGCTGACCCTTGCTTTCATCATTTCTGCTTGCTCACCGGTTTCACAAGTTCTGTCTCCCTCAGAAACCCCACGTCCGACTGCCACATTACCATCTACACCTACGCCCACGCTTCAGCAGAAAATCACGCTAACGCCAGAACCAACTGACGAAAAAAGTCCAGAACTGGGTACGCTGGTGTCTGACTGGCAAGGTGTTCCGGTGATTCCTGGCGCAAACGAAGGGATGCCCGCTGGTTTCGGCTATATTTATTCGGTGAATGTCACCGTGGATGAGGCGGAACAGTTTTACCAGGAGAAAATGGAGCAAGATGGTTGGGCTTTATCGAATCGGCAAACAAGCGAAACAAGTATGTATGGAGGCCCGGCAACAATCCTGGATTATGAGCGGGGCGACGAGGCTTTCAATATCATGTTGATTTTCAGCACAGACGAAAATTACACCATGATCATGTTGACGCAACTGAAACCATAGTCAAATTGAGGTGGAGGCAGCACATCTCAAAATCCGTCAATCCTGCTCTTTTCCATTATGCTATAATCTTCCCCCAGAAAGGTGTCCTTTATGCTGCAAAAAATCGTAAAAATTCTGGGGGGCGACCCTCATAAACGCGAAGTTGAACGCCTGACCCAAATCGTCGAGCAGATCAACGCTCTTGAAACCGAATACGAAGCCCTCAGTGACGAGGCTCTGCGCGCCAAAACCGCCGAGTTCCGCCGCCGCCTGGACGAGGGCGCGACCCTCGAAGACCTGCTGCCCGAGGCTTTTGCCGCGGTGCGCGAGGCCTCCAAGCGCACCATCGGCCAGCGCCACTTTGACGTGCAGATGATCGGCGGGATTACCCTCACCAGCAACAAAATCGCCGAGATGCGCACGGGCGAGGGCAAAACTCTGACAGCCACCCTGCCGATGTACCTCAACGCGCTCGCCGGGCGCGGCGCGCACCTGGTCACGGTCAACGATTACCTGGCCCGCCGCGACGCCCGCTGGATGGCCCCCGTCTACCAGGCCCTGGGTATGAGCGTGGGCGTGCTGCAAATGGCTGCCCGCACCGAAAACGGCAAAAATGCCTTCCTGGTTGACCTGGAAAAGACCTCGCCGCACGAAGACCAGCACCAACTGCGCATGGTTCCCCGCCGCGAAGCCTACGCCGCCGACATCACCTACGGCACCAACTCCGAGTTCGGTTTCGATTACCTGCGCGACAACCTGACCAACCGCCTGGAAGACCGCACGCAGCGCGGGCATTACTTCGCCCTGGTCGATGAGGTGGACAACATCCTCATTGACGAAGCCCGTACCCCGTTGATCATCTCCGGCCCGGCCCAGGACGACTCAGAACAGTACGTGCGCATGGCGGCTGTGGTGCGCCAGTTGCGTCCCGAAGACTACGAAGTGAACGAAAAAGATCGCAGCGTCTCGCTGAGCGAGATCGGTGAAACACACGTGGAAGAACTGCTGCAAACGGCCCTGCGCGACCCCGACCGCCCCGAAGAGCTCAACCCCGAGCAGGCCCGCCTGATGGGCTTCCTCGAACAGGCTTTGCGCGCCCAATACCTCTACCGCCGCAACAAGGATTACCTGGTGCAGGCCGGGAAGGTAGTGATTGTAGATGAGTTCACCGGGCGGCTCATGCCCGGGCGGCGCTGGTCCGAGGGCCTCCACCAGGCCGTGGAAGCCAAGGAAGGCGTGAAGGTGGAACCGGAAAACGTCACCTACGCCACCATCACCCTGCAGAATTACTTCCGCATGTACGAAAAGCTGGGCGGGATGAGCGGTACCGCGCTGACCGAGGCGGAAGAGTTTTACAAGATTTACAAGCTGGACGTGCTGCCCATCCCCACCAACCTGGAATTCAGCGCGGCCAAGAACAACGCACCTTTCGTCACGGTGGACGCTAAGGACGATTTGAACTACAAGTACACCTACTACGCCCGCCGCGATGACCCGCAGCGCAAAGCGGTGTACTACCGCCGCAAAGACTACCCCGACGTGGTCTTCCGCTCCGGCGAGGCCAAACTGCGCGCCATCACCATGGAAATTCTCAGCCTGTACTGCCTGGGTCGCCCGCAACTGGTCGGCACCACCTCGGTGGAGCACTCCGAGCGGCTGTCGGACCGCCTTGACTCGGAGCAACTGCGCCGCCTGATGCAGGTGCAAATCCTGCGCGATATGTACATCGAGGCGAAGAAGATCGAGATCACCGAGCGGGCCATTGCCGAGCTCAAGCCCCTGGATCGCAAGGTGGATGAGATCGACACCGGCGAGCTGCGCCAGTTGGCGCGCACGCTGGGTATTAACCTGTCCTTCAACCCCGAAGACCCCGAGAACCTGGCCCGCCTGCGCCGCATTCTGGGCGTTCCGGCTGAAAACGAAGACCGGCTGGTGAACGCCCTCAAAGCGGGCATTCCCCACCAGGTGTTGAACGCCCGCAAGCACGACGAAGAATCCAAGATCATCGCTCGGGCGGGGGCCTTTGGCGCGGTGACCATCGCCACCAACATGGCCGGCCGCGGCGTCGACATCAAGCTGGGCGGCGACATAGATGAAGACATCCTGGCCGACACGAACCGCGTTTTAGAGCGAGCCGGGCACGACGCCTACAATATGAATAACCTGGAGCGCAAGGCCGCGCTGCAAAAGCTGACCGCCGAAGATTTCGGCATCTATGAAGAGCAGGTCAAGGCGTTCCTGCAGTACATGGATGAAATGGACCGCGTGCGCGAGCTGGGTGGCCTGCACGTCATCGGCTCAGAGCGCCATGAAGCGCGCCGCATCGACAATCAGTTGCGCGGGCGCGCCGCCCGTCAAGGCGACCCCGGCTCTTCGCGCTTTTTCCTGGCTCTGGATGATGACCTGATGCGCCTGTTTGGTGGCGCCCAGGTGGAAGGGCTGATGGCCCGCCTGAACATCGACGAGAGCGTGCCGATTGAAAGCGGCATGGTGGCGCGGTTGGTGGAACAATCACAGACGCGGGTGGAAGGCGCCAACTTTGACGTGCGCAAGCACCTCCTGGAATATGACGACGTGCTTAACGCGCAGCGCAAGCGCATCTACGAGCAGCGCGACCGGGTCTTCACCAAGGAAGACCTCGGCGACGACGTCTCCGAAATGTTGGAAACCGAACTACAGAACCGCATTCAGCAGGAGTTGAAGAACGAGGAAGGCCCCTGGAAGCTGCTGGCTTACCTGCAGGATGTCCAGTCGGATATCCTGTATGGCGACATTCGCTACCCCTCGTTTGCCACGCGTCTGCTGATCTCTGAACTGCAAAACCGGCGCCCGGCCCAGGGCGCGACCACCGCGCACCTGCGCGCCGAACTGTTGGGGTTGGCTTCGCGCGCCCTGCAGGCCGAGCGCGAGCACATTCTGCGCAGCTTTGGCGAGGCTATCGAACGCACCGAAGAACAGATGGCGACGCAGCGCGAGGAGCGCTTTGATGCCCTGGATACGTTCATGCAAACGCTGGGCGATACAGACGAGCAGGGCCAGCAGCGGCGGCCCACCGAACTGGCCGAAGAGCTGGGTACCCTGATCCGTTTGCCCAACTTCCGTCTGAACAGCGAGCAGATGCGCTGGCTGAACGACGATCCCGAGCGCCTGAAAGACGAAATGCGCGAGCAGATTGACCTGTACCTGGTCAACTTGAACATCAGCCGCCTGGCGGGCGCGGTGGAACGCCGCCTGGGCGAGAGCTTGAACCTGCGCCCCGAGACTTTCAAGGACATGGATTGGGACGAGATCGTCGCCACCCTCACCGAAGAGACGGGGCGCACCTTTGACCGGCAGATCGACCGGCTGGTGGGCAGCGGCGGGC
>JAEXTI010000215.1 GCA_023406965.1 Chloroflexota bacterium | reverse complement strand
TGTATGCGCAGCGGGGCGTGGCGGTGCATCTGGTATGCGCCACCCGCGGCGAGGTGGGCGAGATGGAGGAAAAGTATATGCGCGGCTTCAACAGCATCGCCGAACGGCGCGAGGCCGAACTGCGCTGTGCGGCTGAGAAGCTGGGGTTAGCTGGTGTGTATTTCCTGGATTACCGCGACTCGGGCATGCCCGGCACGCCGGACAACGAACACCCGCAAGCGCTGGCGGCTCAGCCGGTGGAACGGGTGGCGGAAGAGATTACCGGGTATATTCGCCGCCTGCAGCCGCAAGTGGTGATTACATTTGACCCCATCGGCGGGTACCGGCACCCCGATCACATTGCCATTCACAAGGCCACCGTTGCGGCCTTTGAAGCGCTTGTCAAAACGGGCGAGGCGCCGCAGAAGCTGTATTTTCAGACTATTCCGCGCACCTTGCTACGTTGGGCGGTGCGCATCATGAAGCTGATTGGCAAAGACCCGCGCAAATTTGGCAAGAATGGGGATATCGACATCCAATCGATTGTGGAGGTAGATTTTCCCACTCATGCGGTGATCGACTATCGCAGCGTGGCGGATATCCGGGACGAGGCATCGGCTTGCCATGCCAGTCAGGGGGGCGCTTCGTTGACGAGCGGAAGCTTAATGGGCCGGGCGCGGAGGTGGTTCATGTCGAAGGAGCTGTATATGCGGGCTTACCCGCCGGTGCAAGCAGGGGAGAAGGTGGAGCGAGATTTATTCGCTTAATACAAACAATCCCAGCGGAGCGTTCGCTCTGCTGGGATTGTTTGTATGCTAACAAGAGCAGGTTAATTAATTTCCTTCGAGAGTTCCGCGGACCCAGTCACCGATCAGCCAATAGCGGAAGTCGTCGCCCTGGCTGGTCTTGACGGCGCCAATGATGCCGTAAACGGGGGCCACAACGGGCAGGAAGGAGATGGCGATGGCGAAGGGGACCAGGCATAACCCGATGAGAACCAGGGAGAGCAGGCCGGTGATGATCCACGCGCCGCCGATGATGATGCCGCCGCCCACCCAGACGATGAGTTGCAGGATCAGCGATTGCATGGCGTGATAGGCCACGTAACGAGAGCGGTCGCGGTAAGCAAAGTAGATGATGGCCGCGACGACCGGGCCAAGGATGCCGGTAACGAGGTTAATCAACACGCTCAAGTGGGCAAACATCGCCCAGGTGCGCTCTTCCGAGGTGGTGACCAGGCGGGGTTCAGATAAAACAGGTTCAGCAGTCATTGTGCATTCTCCAATTCTAGATATGGTGCAATTGCTCAGAGGATGTTTCCTCTCCACAAGCAACTGTCATTGTTCTATAACCATATACGCCGATTATTCAAAAGGGTTGCACGATTTCGGTAAATTCGTAGGGATTCTCCCGGCAGCTCAGGGAGCATCCTCGCCGGTTCAGAAAAAGCAATTGGCCCGAAAACAAAGCCTCCAGGAAATTGACAACCCAGGCATATTTCATTACACTTAGGTTATCTGAGACTACCATCGAAGGTAGGAAATCCGAATTTGAGGTATTTGTAGGTGCTTGACACCCACAAATACCTCAAATTCGGAAGCAAACTTCAACTTCGATGTGTAGAATCAGTTATCTGCCAGGGGTGCAGTCCGATGAGGCAGGCGCCCAGATTTTCTGCATTGGAGGAGAGATTATGCCACCCACCTTTCGCCTGGTGATCCGAACCGGTCCGACAGCCGGCAAAGTTCACAATCTGGATAAGCCGGAAATGACCGTGGGACGCGATTTGAATACCGAGATTGTGATTAACGATCCGGAAATTTCGCGGCGCCATGCTCGCTTGTTTTTGCAGGGGAATACATATGTGTTGGAAGATTTGGGCTCGACGAACGGCTCTTTTGTCAACAATCAGCGCCTGAGCGGTCCGCACATGCTGCGTCCGGGTGAGGTAATCACCTTTGGCGAGAGAATCACCGCAGCTTTTGAGGTGGCGATGGTGGACGCGGATGCCACGCAGGTCTCCACGACCGCGCGGCAGGTGGACCAGCCTTTTGCGCCTCCGCCGCCGCCTATGCAACAACCTCCTCAGGTTCCTCAAGCGTACGCGCAACAGCCGCAGGTACCCCCGGCGTATGTGCAGCAAACGCCATTCGACGCGGAACCGGTTTATGCCAACCAGGTGCCTTACAGCGAGCCGGTGGAGAAACCAAAGTCGAATAAGGTGTTAATTATTGTAGCGATCGTTTTACTACTGCTGTTTTGCATCTGCATAGCAATTGGGCTGTACTTTGCGCCCAAAGAACTGTGGTGCCTCTTACCGGTATGGCCGGAAGGCGCTTGCCCCTGATCTCAATTGATTGGGGCTTCGGTTGACAGCCGAAGCCCCTCATTCTTAACACATGGAGCTTATGGACGCCCCTACTCCTGACGGGACTTCTACTTCGCCGCGTTGGAACGGTACAACCAAGCTGGTTTTCAGCTTGAGCGCGGTTGCGCTCATTGCCTGGCTGCTTTCGCGCTTCCAGAATGTCATCGGGCCAATCATCCTGGCGCTGCTGCTGGCGTACCTGATGTACCCGGCGGCGACGTGGGTGCGGAAATGGTCGCACATGTCCTGGCGGCTTACCGTGACCATTTTGTTTTTGTTGACCGTGATCGTGGTGCTGGGGTTGACGACCCTGGGCGGGATCGCGGTAGTGGATCAAGCACAAAGCCTGGTGAAATTCCTGCAGCGCGCACTGACAGACCTGCCGGATCTGTTGGAGCGCTGGAGCGAGCGGGTGATCGTTTTTGGGCCCTACACGTTCCAGTTGAACCTGACCGAAATGCTCAACCTGGACACTTTGAGTCAGGATCTGCTGGGAATGATCCAGCCGGTATTGTCGCGGACAGGAACACTGTTGGGGGCCATTGCCTCCGGCGCGGTCAATTTCGTGGGGATGTTCTTCTTTATCGTTCTGGTCGGGTATTTCATCCTGGCGGAGAGCGGTGGTTTTCAGAACCGGATTCTTAATCTCAACTTGCCCGGCTATAACGAGGACATTCAACGACTGGGGCGCTACCTGGGCGATATTTGGAATTCGTTCCTGCGCGGGCAGTTGACCATCATTCTGATTACGATCATCGTTTACATCATTATGCTGGGTATTCTGGGAACCCGCTATGCTTTGGGCCTGGCTGTGTTGGCGGGGATGGCGCGCTTCGTCCCTTACCTGGGCACGACCGTGGCCTGGACGGTGTATGGGCTGGTGGCTTTCTTTCAGGAATCGAATATTTTTGGATTGTCCCCAATCGGTTATGTTATTCTGGTGGTGGCGGCGGCCTGGTTGGTGGACCTGTTCCTGGATAATTTCGTTTCAACGCGCTTGATGGGCACCGCCCTCAAGCTGCACCCGGCGGTCATCTTAATCGCCGCGCTGGCAGGAGCAAGCCTGTTGGGGCTGGCCGGCGTGGTGCTGGCGGCGCCTGTGGCTGCCACCGTCAAGTTGTTCTTTGCATATGTGTTCAACAAGCTGCTGGATCGCAACCCGTGGGATTACATCCACTCGCCTTCGCCGGCGGCAGTGAAACCGCTGCGCGCCATTCTGGGAACATTGCCAGAGCGGGTGATGGCGGGGCTGCGCAAGCTTGTAGCGTGGATTCAAACTCGTATCAAGACCCGATAAGGAGGCCCTATGGCAAAATCGATGGAACCCAAGACTGAGACGCTGGCCGAAACTGAGAACTATCTGGCATGGAAGGCGGAAGAACCGGACGGCGAGACGACCTATCACCTTGAGCTAAACAACGTGACCCTACATTTCTTTGAAGAGGAATGGACAGAGGTCATGGAGCTGGTTGCCAGCTTGTTGAAATAAAGAGGCAAGTTTACTGCTCAAGGGTTAAGTTGCTCCAAGAATTAAACAAAAGAGACCTGGCCGCGAGGCAGGTCTCTTTTGTAATTTCGATGCGGTCCCCTGACCTCCCGCACCGAGCGATGTAGGTAAAGTAATTATTCGGGGAGTTGAGGAGCAGGGGCGGCGGACATCAAAGGAAAAATCGAATGAATTTCGTCGCCGGCACCTGGGTTGTCCCTGAGCTCATCTTTCAGCAACTCGTAAAGCTCATCGAGATTTGCGAAGCTGCTGGTGCGCCCATTGGTGATCGTCGTGATTTTGCCGTGGATCGAAGATTGGTCATCTTCGGCGGGTATTAGTGTGAGTAAAAACGATTGCCGTTTGCGCATTCCTCATTCCTTGACTTAACAATAACAAACATGACTGACAGAACACTGACGGTCATGTTGGAGTTATTGCAATGCAATTTCAACTATTCAAGCGAAATCGGTTGCATCCCCTGAACTGCTAACGGTTCTGAATCGATTCGGCCAGGGCACGCAGGTCGGAGCGCGGGCGGATGTTCAGTTCGTTTTTGAGAGTTTGCTCGAGCATTCGATACTTGCGCAGGGCGTGGGGGGCGGCGTCTAATTCAATATAGATTTGCATGGCGATGAGGGTGGCGTCTTCGCTCCAGGGGTCGCGACGCAAGATTTGGCGGCAGCAATCTAGCCCATCGGCAAACTGTTGGGAGGCATAATATAACCGGGCCAGCATGAGTAAACCCTGCTCATACAATTCGGCTAACCGGGTGCGCACTTCGGTTGTCCAATCTGCGTACAGATCGGCAGGGAGCAGGTCTCCGGGATAGAGGCGCAGAGCGGACTGGAGTTCATCCAACCTGGATGAGTTGGATGCGGAATGCAGGTTTTGTTCGAACTGCTCAAAATCGACCACCGAGCGGGAGGGCAGGGTGAGCAGAACTTGCTCGCCTTCATACGCCAGGTAACGAGAGGGAAACTTTTCAGGCAGATCGGGCTCCAGAATGTGCCGGAGGGTGGAGGTGGCCTGGTGAAGCTGCGCCGTGCCCGACTCAAAACCGGCTTCGGGCCACAGAGCGTCGAGGATGGCGTCTTTGCCGGCAGACCGCCCCGGCTGGAGGAGCAGGTAGCGGAACAAGTCCCCGGCTTTACGGCGCTGCCAGGCCCGGTCGGGAATGGGGCGCGGACCTTTCCAGACGGTGAACTGCCCCAGAGTCAAAATCCGCAGGGGCGGCGGGGAGACCCTGGCCAGGCTGGGGAGAACACTTTCGGCAGCCTGGCGGATGGGAAAGTCGGGGCTGCGCAGGTGGGCGGCGAGCAGTGGGAAGGCGGTCTCTTGCTCGCGCTCGAGAATGAAGGCATAGCCGCCGCGGTTGATGCCAGAAACGGCAGCTTGCCAGGCCGGGCCTGCCTGTGGTGAATCCACCTGGGCGGTCCATACGGCTTTGAGATACGAAGCATAAGTGAGGTCAAAGGCAGCCTGGAGCTGTTCAAAAATGGTCAGGGCCTGGTCCAGTGACGACATGGCCGGCGCGTTTTCTTCCAGTGCCCACTGGATTTTGGCCAATTGAACCAGGGCCAAAGCAGATGAGTAAAGCAGATTGGCGCGGCGGGCATGTTTGAGGCCTTCCTCAATCCATTCCAGCCCGGCGGGGATTTGCCCGCTGCGGCGGTACAGGCGGCTGAGCTCAATTCTGGCCCAAACATTGAGTTCGGGCACGCCCGTTTGGGTGGCGATGCGCAGACACAGGCGCAGGTATTCGCGGGCTTTGTCGTATTCACCCTCGTCAATTTCCAGCCGCGCCCACAGGTAGTAATACCCGCCGGCCAGGCGGGTGCCGGGTTCGATCTGTTGGACGAGTTCGTCCAGGGCCTGGCGCGCCCGGCGGAGCTCTCCGCGCAGGAGGAAAACGTAACTGCGCAGCCAGGGCAGCCCCCAATGCTTGATGCCCTGGTCGTTGTATAGGATTTGGGCTTCTTCCATCGTGGAGAGCGCCAGGTCGAACTTGCCGCGGATGGTGAACACACCGACGGCCAGGTTGTGCAAGGCACAGGCCAGGCCGCGCTTGTGCCCGCTGCGGCGGCAGTGATCCGCGGCACGCTGGAGGCGCTCTTCGGCGGCGTCCAAATCATTGGACTCGATGGCGGCAATGCCCAGGAGCAACAAAGCTTCGCCGGCAGTGGGCGAGGCGCCGTCGAGGCGGATGGTTTCCTGGGCATGAACAGTGGCATCTTCCCATTGGCCCAGGCGCGAGAGCAATTGGGCGATTTGAAGATGCTGGGAAGCCAACTGGGCGGGAGGCCCGCCACGAGCGGCTTCCAAACTTTTCAGATATTGCTCCAGAACGGATTGTTGATCCCCCGTTGTCGTGCTGGTATCTGCTCGGTCGACCAGGAGGCGGTCAATGACTGGCAGCATAGGTAAGTGAGGGGAGCTCCTTTGCGAGATGGATAAAACTATCTTACCCGAAAGAGGACAAATCTGCAATTATCCAGGCCTGTGGATTGCGGCTAAAACGAAAGACGCCGCGTAAGGATACGCGGCCTACAAAGATGATGTAGCGCGGGTTTCTTACCCGCGGAAAATGCTGATTTATAACAATTTATTAATTTCATCGAGCAAAAGAATAAGGTCAAAAACAACGCCAATGCAGGTATTCACACCAGCAGAATAGTAATGCAGATCAAAAGGAGGCTCAACTCCCGTTACAATGATCGGGAAGTGAGGAATAACAGGATCTGACCGTAACTGTTTTACGAGGTCTATACCCTCTTGAAAATGAAACGTCCGAGAAATAAGAAGAAGATTGGGGGATTTTTCTTTACAAGCAGATAAACAATCGTTTGGATTGCTAGTCGTAACCGTTGAAAAACCATGTTTGCTCAAATAGCAAGCAACGGTTTTCCTTATTTCATCGTCATCTTCTTGGATAACAATCCTTTTTTGCGTCATCATTTTTCCTCTGCCTACCCCCACTTGAGGATGGCGAAGCCGGCCAGGAAGCGCACGGCAACGGCCAGCAGCATGGCCCCAAACAGGCCCAGGGAGTTGCCGACGGGTGCAGCGATGAGACCGCAGATGAGCACGGCCAGGTTGGCTACCAGATTGAACCAGGCCAGGTGAGCGGGGCGGTCATCGGGCGGGGCAAACTCCAGGACGTAATTAATCAAGCCGCTGCCGACGATGGCCCAACCGATGCCGTTGAAGGTCTGCATGGAGTAGTACAGCCAGGGCTCGTAGCTGAAGGTAAATAACAGCGTGGCGGCGGCAACCATGACCACGCCCACACCGGTCATGCGCTTGAAGCCCAGGCGGCGGGAAATGCTGCCGCCCTGGGTGGAGCCGATAAAATAAAAAATCCAGAAGATACTGCCGCCATAGCTGATGACCTGATCGGTCATGAGCAGCTCGTTGACCTGATACAGTGGGAAGATGGGATTGGGCAGGAACACGGCCAGGTGATAGGCGAACATGGCCAGCAGCACCCGGTTGTAGCGCGTTTTGAGGATGTCAAGGCGTAGCCCGGTTTTGGGCAGCGGGGCAGGGGGCGCGCCGGTTTCGACAGGGCGGACGAGGAACAACATGGCCACGCTGGCCATGGCGCCGAGGAATCCGAGCAGGAAGATGACCTGGTAACCTTCCTTGAAGGACATGTACTTGAGAATCTGCCCCACGGTGAAGGTGGTAACCATAGTGGTGAGGGCCAGCAGGGCGTTGCGGTTGCCCACCACCTGCCCGCGTACTTCAACCGGGACGGTTTCGGCGAAGAAGACGTTGCCGATGACCGCCGCGACGGTGCCGGTCACGTTCATGACCAGGCTGACGGCAATGATGGTCCATATTTGGGCCTGGGCGCCCATCAAGAAGGGCAGGGGCACCAACAAGCCATAGAATGCGCGCGTGATCAGCGCCGACCAGCGGGTGACCTTGTGGCTGGGACGACCGCGCGAGAAGTTGCTGGCGGGGAAGGTGAAGATGAGGTTCATCAACGCCGGAGAGGCGGTGAGCAGCCCGGTTTGCAGCGGAGACGCGCCCAGGCGCGAGGCATAGACCGCCAGGAAGACGATGATGCTGCCGTTGAGGATGCCCCAGAAGGCGATGTCCGCGTACAGCAGCCGGATGTTGCGGCGGTGCTCGATGGGGATGGGAACCGGTTGGCGGAAGAGAGCGCGGATGGATGCTAGCATGATGGGTAGATTTTTCGATTGAAGTTGGGCTTAACGGTTTTCAACCGCTTCCAGCCCATCCAGAATTTCTTGTAAAGGCACCTCGGCGTAGGCCATGTACTCGTCGGCGGCGCCGTAGTAGATCTTGACGATGCCATCCTCAAAGAGGGTTCCGCAGGTGAAGACGACGTTGCCGAAGAAGCCTTTGAGTTCGTACTTGGCTTCGGGCTGCATAAAGGGTTGCGCCGAGCGCGCCAGCACCTTCCAGGGCTGTTCGGCATCCAGCAGCAAGGCGCCCAGGCAGTAGCGGTTGCCGGGGCCTGCCCCGTGATAGATCTCCAGCCAACCCTGGGACACGCGGAAGGGCGGCGCGGAGCCGCCGATGCGCAGGTCTTCCCAGCCGTTGAGGCGCAGCCCGGCGATCATGCGGTGCTGACCCCAATTGAGCAGGTCGGGCGATTCGGCCAGCCAGATTTGGGGTTTGCCCAGGCCGGAGATACACGGGCGGTGCAGAGCGTAATACTTGCCGTTGATTTTTTCGGGGAACAACATGCAGTCTTTGTTGTCGGGGGCAAAGATGATGCCCAGGCGCTCGTAGGTTACAAAATCCTGGGTGGAGGCCAGGGCGGTGACGATGCCGTTGGGCGAGACCGCCACGTAGTCGATATAGTACGTGTCGTCGATTTTTGTGATACGTGGGTCTTCGATGCCGAAGGTTTCATATTCGGTGGCGGGGAAGAGGGCGGGCTGGTCTTCGACGGTGAAGTGGATGCCGTCCTTGCTGCGAGCCAGGCGCAGGTAGGAGAGGGTGGTGAGGTAATGGCCTTCGGGGCCGCTGATGCCGCGCGGGTCGGAGAAGTTGTAGTGCGGGTCGGCGTGGGAGAATTCGCGCAGGACCAGTTCGCCTTTGGCCGGGTCGAAGATGGGCACGCGGCTGATTTGGGGGTCATCGACGATGGGGCGTTCGGCCACGCGCAGGAGGAGAATGATTTCGTCGCCCAGGCGGGTCACGGCGGCGTTGAGCACGCAGGTGACCTCGAAATCGGGGCGAGAGGGTTTAACATCCTGCGGTCGCAGGATGGGATTATGCTCGGAACGTTGGACGGGCATGGGCATCACCTCGGGTTGGATTTGAGGTGATTCTACTCTACTCGCCGGGAATCAGGAGAGATTGGGGCGAGGTGATAGGTGTTTGTAGGTG
>JAEXTI010000213.1 GCA_023406965.1 Chloroflexota bacterium | reverse complement strand
CCACCAACGCAAGGGCCTGGGGGTGGATGAAAGTGTGATGTGGGGCGAGTATTTCTTCCTGGAAGCGCTGTATAAGGTGCTGCATGACTAAAGTTGCATTGGTCACCGGGGGCAGCCGCGGGATTGGTCGGGCGATTGCTTTAGCACTGGCGGAAAAGGGCTGGAGCGTGGCTGTTAACTATCGCAGTGGCGAGCAAGCAGCGGAAGAAACCGTGCAGGCCATTCGTGCTACCGGTGGAACGGCGCAGGCTATCCAGGCTGATGTCAGCCTGGCGGAGGATCGCAAGCGGCTGGTTCAAGAGACGCTGACGGCCTTTGGGCGCATTGACTTGCTGGTGAATAACGCCGGGATGGCGCCGCGTGTGAGGGCCGATTTGCTGGAGATGAGCGAAGAAAGCTATGACGAAGTGCTGGCGACCAATCTCAAAGGGCCGTTCTTTCTGACGCAGTTAATTGCCCGGCAGATGATCGCACGTCCAATCCGCTCAGATGGCGCCCCGGCAATGATTGTCAACATTGGCTCGACCAGCGCGACGACCAGCAGCACCCAACGCGGCGAATACTGCCTGTCGAAGGCAGGGATGGGGATGATGACCGCTTTGTTTGCCGACCGGCTGTCGGCGCATGGAATCTTGGTGTACGAGGTGCGCCCGGGGATCATTGAGACAGATATGACTGCCGTGGTGCAGAAAAAGTATGACCGGATGATTGAAGGCGGGCTGCTGCCACTTTCCCGCTGGGGAAAGGCGGAAGACGTAGCCCGTGCCGTTGTTGCCATCGCCGAAGGGGCGTTGCCCTATTCCACCGGCGAAATCATTCATGTGGACGGCGGATTTCATCTCCGCCGCCTGTAAGGAGAATGCCATGCCTGCTGTAGAACGATTGAATTTCTATACGACTGTTCTTTCTGATGGAGTCGTGCCTTTATTCTATACGCCCAGCCTGGAAAAGGCCATCGCGGCGGCGGAAGCCATTGCCTCCGGCGGGGCGCGGTGCATTGAGTTTACTAATCGCGGCGAGGGGGCTTTGACGGTCTTTAGCGGAATGGTGGAACACTTCCGCAAAGCCAATCCCAGCCTGATCTTTGGAGTGGGGTCGGTTCTGGAAGCGCCTACGGCGGCGCTGTTCATTGCGCATGGGGCCAATTACATCGTCAGCCCCAACTTCAACCCCGAGGTGGCAAAACTATGCAACCGGCGCAAGATTGCCTACATGCCCGGAACCGCTACGCCGACCGAGATATCCAATGCGGAAGAGGCCGGCTGCGAGATCATCAAAATCTTCCCGCCCAGCGTGGAGTTAATCAAGGCGGTGCTGGGGCCGCTGCCGTGGGTCAAGCTGATGCCCTCCGGCGGTGTGGAACCGACCCAGGAGAATGTGAACAAGTGGATCGGAGCAGGCGCGGCTTGCCTGGGGATTGGGAGCGCATTGATTTCCAAATCAATGCTGGCCAGCGGGGACTTCTCCACGGTGGGGCCGAACCTGGCGAATATGATTGCCTGGATTAAAGAAGCTCGCGCCAAGAAATAGGATGAATTACCGCAAACCTGCTTCTTTTAAGTCCGCCGCCGATTTTCAAGCCTACCTGGAGAAGAACGGAGTTGCGCTGCCTTTTGACTCGCTTCTGTCCGAGCCTGGAAAATCACCGCTGGCGCAACCTCTCGCGGTGGATGGCCTGAACATTGGCAACCGCTTCGCGGTGCTGCCGATGGAAGGCTGGGATGCGCAGCCAGATGGAAACCCTTCCGAGTTGACCCTGCGGCGCTGGCGGAACTTTGGGGCCAGCGGAGCCAAGCTGGTGTGGGGCGGCGAGGCCGCGGCGGTGCGCCCGGATGGGCGGGCCAACCCTAACCAACTGGTCATTGCGCCGGAAACCCTGGCGGGGTTGATCTATCTGCGGGACTCGCTGGTGAAAAGTCACCGCGAGGCAACGGGGAGCAGCGAAGGGCTGGTGATTGGCTTGCAGTTGACGCATTCGGGACGCTTCTGCCGCCCCAACGGCAAAACATTGGAGCCGCGCCTGGCTTACGACCACCCGCTGCTCAATCCGCGTTTTGGGTTGCCCATCCCTTCGGATAAGGTGTTTTCGGACGGCGAGCTGGAAGAGCTGGTGCAGGACTACATCCGCGCGGCGGCGCTGGCCCAGGAGGCGGGCTTCGATTTCGTGGACGTGAAGCACTGCCACGGGTATCTGCTGCACGAGTTCCTTTCGGCTGTGGAACGCCCTGGGCGCTATGGGGGCAGCCTGGAAAATCGCACCCGGCTGGCGTGGGAGATCATCACGGGGATTCAATCCGCGGCGCCTGGGCTGGGCATTGGGGTGCGGCTGAGCCTGTATGACTTTGTGCCTTTCCGCCCCGGGGATGACCGGGTGGGGCAGGCGGTGGCTACGGGAGCAGACGTGCCGTTTTTGTTTGGCGGCGATGGTTCGGGCGTGGGGTACAACCTGGATGAACCGGCGCAGTTCATCTCAATGTTGAGCGAACTGGGTGTGAAGTTGATTTGCGCGACAGCAGGCAGCCCGTATTACAACCCGCACATCCAGCGCCCGGCATACTTCCCGCCTTCGGATGCCTACCTGCCGCCTGAAGATCCGCTGCTGGGCGTGGCGCGGCAGATTGCGGCGACCGCAGAATTAAAGGCGCGTTTCCCCGGGATGATCATTGTGGGGTCGGGGTATTCCTGCTTGCAGGAATGGCTGCCGCACGTGGCCCAGGCGGTGATTCGAGGCGGGCAGGCCGATTTCGTCGGGCTGGGACGCATGGTTCTGTCTTACCCGGAGATGCCCGCGGATATTTTGGCGGGGAGAGCGCTACAGTCCAAGCGCATTTGCCGAACCTTTAGCGATTGTACAACGGCTCCGCGCAACGGAATGGTGTCGGGGTGTTATCCGATCGACCCATTTTACCGGGAACGCCCGGAGGTGGAAAAGTTGATGGAAATCAAACGGGGCGCGATCGGATAGCCGTCGCGTCCTGGTCGATGTTATTCACGTTGTCAGGTAATCCTGTTCGCGCAGGTCAAGCAATGTGCAAGGTGCTCTTGCGAGTTTTGCCGTTGATGCGTTCGGTGCGGCGCCAACTGCTGTTGTCGTTCATGGTAATCCAGCGGCGCTCTTCGATACGATAGAACCAATCCTGGTCCTGCTGGTAAACGATTTGAACATTGCCGGTTTCCCAGATGTTGAGGATCTCGTTCCCATGAGCATGGGTCTCGTCGAAGTCGGTGGTAGCCTTTTGGCCCATCTCGCTGTATAACTCGTTGAGCTCCAGGAGGAGGGTGTTGATGCCTGGGTCCATGCGGGTGACCTTGAGGCCGATCTTTTGGGCTTCTTCGAAGAGAATGGGGTAGTTGTGCGAAGGGTATTTTGAGTTGAGGGTGTTGGCGATGCGATCGGCAGCGGTTTCATCGGCGATGTGGTGCGAGAGCAGTTCCTTGCACAACATGATAGAAAGTGATTCGGCCCGGTCGACGGCGCCAATGACCAGGGGGTGGACGTATTGGAAGAGGGCCTTGTAGGGGTTCTCTTTTGAGTCCTGTTGTTCGGAACGCCAGAGCTGGATGACGCGCGTGAGTTCGTTGAGGCTGACGCTGACCCGGCTGTTATCGCGGTCGATGGGCGAGAGATCGTGGGGGAGGGATGGGTCCACCGCGGTCAGATAGGCCATGGAGCCCATTTGGATTTCATCGGCGCCCAGGGTGATCATGGTGGCGGCGGAGGCGCATTCCAGGGGAACCAGCGCGACCAGG
>JAEXTI010000020.1 GCA_023406965.1 Chloroflexota bacterium | reverse complement strand
ACCTTACGGCGCAGCCCATCGGCGTATCCGGCGGGGCAGACACCAATGCGTTCTTCGCGGGTGGTATGGTAGCGGTAGTTATAGCCAATGCCGTGGTTGGCGGGCAGCACCTTGATCGAAGCCAGGCGGGCCTTCCAAGTGAGGGCCGGGCGGAAGCCTTCGGGCAGGGGGGCTTCGGCAGAAGGCTGCAATCCGTAGACGGCAATCCCAGGGCGGATCATGTCAAAGCGCGCATGGGGGAAGTACAAGGTTCCGGCAGAATTGGCGGCATGGACCAGCGGCGGGCGCAGCCCGGCAGCCGCCAGCGCATCCACCAGGGCGGTGAAGCGCTCAATCTGCCAGTTGACGGAAGGTTGCACGGGGTCATCGGCTTCGGCTAGATGCGTGAAGACACCTTCCAGCGCCAGGCCGGGCAACGAATGCAGCAGGCGTACGAAATCCATGCCTTCTTCGGTGGGTAAACCCAGGCGGCCCATGCCACTGTCGAATTTGGCGTGTACGCGCAGGCGCAGCCCGGCGGCTTCGGCCCGCGCCGAATAGGCCGCCGCTAGTTCGGGGTGATACACCGCCAGGGTCAGGCCTGCCTGCGCTGCTTGAGGAACCTGCTCCGAAGCGGCGTGGCCCATCACCAGGATATCTCCAGTGATGCCGCCTTGCCGCAGGGCAAGACCTTCTTCCACGCGCGCAATGCCGATCCAGGAGGCGCCGGCTTGCCGGACTGCCCGAGCCACCTCGACCAGCCCGTGCCCGTAGGCGTTAGCTTTGAGTACCGTCATGACCGGACGTTCGCTGAGTTGCGCCAGGCGGCGCACGTTTGAGCGGATCGCTTCCAGGTCGATTTCTAGCCAGGTTGAATAAGGAGGGAGAGTCATCCGACATAGTATAATATGGGTTATGGATTTCGAGGATAATTTGCAACATAATGATCTGGCAGACCTGCATCTGCCAGATCATGCTGATAAGCCCGCCTTTAAATATGATCTGCTGGCCACAGACGGTGCAGCGCGGGCAGGCGTTTTTTACACGCCACACGGGCTCATTGAAACGCCCATCTTCGCCCCGGTGGGCACGCAGGCCACGGTCAAGTCCATCACCCCGGCGCAATTGCACGAACTGAACGCCTCGCTGGTGCTTTCCAATACCTACCACCTCTACCTGCGCCCGGGCGCGGAGCTGGTGGACGAGATGGGTGGCTTGCATCAATTTATGCAGTGGCCCCGCCCCATGCTGACCGATTCGGGCGGCTTCCAGGTTTTTTCGCTGGCCGAAATGCGCAAGATCGACGACGACGGCGTGACCTTTAAAAGCCACATCGACGGCTCGATGCACCGCTTCACGCCGGAAAAATCTATCGAAATCCAGCAGTTGCTAGGCGCCGACATCATCATGGCCTTTGACGAGTGCGCCCCGCCCTACGAGCGGGCCTATAACGAGCAGGCTATGGCGCGCACCCATGCCTGGGCCGAACGCTGCGCGCGCTTCAAGTCTCGCCCTGATCAGGCCCTGTTTGGCATTGTTCAAGGGGGCGTGTTCCCCGACCTGCGCGCCCGTTCGGCAGAGTTCATCGCCTCGCTGGATTTTCCCGGCCATGCCATCGGGGGCTTGTCGGTGGGGGAGACGAAAGCAGAAATGAACGCCATGCTCGAGGTGGTCAATCCCATCCTGCCTGCTAACAAGCCGCGCTACCTGATGGGTGTGGGTTCGCCGGAAGACCTGATCCACGGCATTGCCCGGGGGGTCGATATCTTTGACTGCGTGCTGCCCACGCGCCTGGCCCGTCACGCCGCCGCCATGACGCGTACCGGGCGCGTGAACCTGATGAATGCGGTCTATGCCCGCGACCATGCTCCCATTGATTCGGGTTGCGCCTGTTATACCTGTCAGCACTTCACCCGCGCCTATCTGCGCCACTTGATCGTGGCCAAAGAAATGCTGGCGGGAACGCTAATTTCCATCCACAACATTCACACGCTGCTGCAACTCGTGCGCGATGCTCGCCAGGCCATTTTTGAGGGCCGTTACCAGACCTTTACCGCCGAATTCCTGGCGGCTTATCCGTCGAAAAAATCCTGATATTCCACCCCATGGAATGTTACAAAACCGGAGAACATTGATATGTCATTACTCGAAGCCATTATTCTTGGAATTATCCAGGGCCTGACCGAATTCTTGCCCATTTCCAGTTCGGCGCACCTGGTGCTGGTCCCGTTCTTGCTCAATTGGCAGCTTGACGAAGCCTTTGTTTTCGTCTTCGACGTGCTGGTGCAAATGGGCACGCTGGTGGCGGTCATCGTGTACTTCCGCAAGGATTTGTGGAACATCATTCGCGCCTGGGTGAACGGGCTGGTGCAGCGCAAGCCTTTTGCCGAAGCCGATTCGCGCCTGGGTTGGTACCTGATCCTGGCGACCATTCCCGCCGCGGTGCTGGGCTTGCTGGTCAAGGATCTTGTAGAAGCAGCTTTCAACAGCCCGTTGGCTACCGGTTTGTTCCTGCTACTCACCGCCGCCCTGCTGGTGGCTGCCGAAAAGATTGGCAAGCGTAATCGCTCGATGGAGCAAATGAACTGGAAAGATGCTCTGACCATCGGCGCCTTCCAGGCTATCTCGATCTTCCCCGGCGTTTCTCGCTCCGGTTCCACCATCACCGGCGGCATGACTCGCCACCTCGACCGTCCCTCGGCAGCGCGCTTCAGCTTTCTCATGTCCATCCCGGTCATGCTGGCTGCCGGCGGCATGGCGCTGCTGGATTTGTTGGACGTGCCCAACCTGTCCCAGTTTTTGCCCGTGATGGTTGCCGGCTTCATCAGCGCTGCCGTGGTGGGGTATCTTTCCATCCGCTGGCTGCTGAGTTTCCTGACGCGCCGCACCCTGTACCCCTTCGCGATCTACTGTGTGGTTTTGTCGGCTCTTGTGGTGGTGGTGTCACTCCTGCGGTAAAATCGCAGTATGAAACATCGAATATTTATACCGCGCCTGGTTGGGGGCGGGTTGATTTTGGCTTTGGCGGTGATCTTGCTGCTTTCCGCTTGCGCCGCCCCTCCGCCCACCTCCACGCCTACTCCCGCGCCGGTTTGGCTCAAGGTGCAGTATCCGGCTTCGCTGGGCAACCTGAGCGCAGATTTCACAGCCTGTGTTCCCGATGGAGTAGGGTTGGTGGTGCAGGAGGGCGCCGGGATGGCATTTGATGAAGCCGAGGCCGATCTTGCTTTGGCGTGGGCCGCGCCCGAGTCCATCCTGGGCTATGCGGCGGAGTTGGGCAGCGAAGAACTGGTCGTCATTGTCCACCCTGAAAACAAGATTCCCAGCCTAGATATCGAAGATTTACGGCTGATCTATGGCGGTCATTTGGCCGATTGGGATTTCCTGGGGCAGTCGCCGCTGGCATTGCAAGCCTGGGCGCCTCTTGCTTCTAGTGACATGCGAGCGTTGTTTGTTGAAGCCGTGCTGAGCCCTGATCTGGCCCTGGGCCGCGCCATCGGGATCGCCCCTTCACCGCTGGCGATGCGTGAGGCGGTGGCAGCCGACCCCGGCGCGTTGGGGGTGCTGCCCCGGCGCTGGGTCGATTCGAGTGTGCGCATCGTCCCGATCAGCGATCTGCCCGGTGGTGCGCTCACCCGGCCCATCCTGGCCTTCAGCGCGAGTGAGCCGCAAGGCCCTGCGCGCGCCTGGCTGGCGTGTTTGCAGGAGCGATTGGAATGAGCATAACCGTGCAGTGGCGCGGCGAGGTACGCGAGTTGGCGGCCCCGTTGACCGTAGGCGAGGCCCTTGCGCAACTGGGCTTGCCCCCCGAGTTGTACCTGGTTCTGCGCAATGGCGTGCTGCTGCAGGAAGATGAGCTGCTGCAGGATGGCGATGTTATCCGTCTGGTGGGGGCGATCTCCGGCGGGGCTAGCTGATATTGGGGTTGATCTGCTCGAACAGACTGCTCAGCGAGTCGCGGTCGTGGATGATCTTCACTGCCTGGGCGAAAATGTGCGACACCGAGACCACCTTCACCTTGGGGTGCTCAAAAACCAGTGGATTTTCCACCGTGTCGGTGATCACCAGTTCCTCAATAGGACTGTTATCCAGGGCCTTGAGTCCCTTTTCTTGCAGCAGAGCGTGGGTGCAGCAGGCGTAAATCTTTTCGGCGCCCAGGTCTTTGAGCGCGTGGGCCATGTTCACCAGCGTGCCCCCCGAGATGGTGAAGTCGTCCACAATGACTACGTTCTTGCCCTGCACATCGCCGATGATTTCCATGATCTCGGCGTTTTCGTCGTGAGATGCGCGCACTTTATCGGCAATGACTACCTGAGCCTTGAGGAATTTGGCGTATTTGCGCACGTTTTTGGCAAAGCCCGCATCCGGCGAGGCAGCCACCAGGTTGTCAAGATTCTTGGATAGGATGTATTCGCACAAAGGCGCCATGCCGTATAAGTGATCAACGGGCTTCTTGAAGAAGCCCTGAATCTGCGGGCTGTGCAAATCCATGGTGATGACCCGATCCACGCCGGTGATTTCCAGACAATCGGCGCACACCCGCGCGCGGATCGACACGCGCGGTTCGTCTTTCTTGTCGCCCTTGGCATAACCAAAATAGGGAATGATGGCAGTGACCGAGTTGGCGCTGGAACGCTTGAAAGCGTCGATCCAGAAGAGCAGCTCCATGAACTCGTTGTTAGGATTGAGACCGATGCTTTGCACGATGTAGACGTCTTTATCGCGGACTTTTTCAAGAATTTTGACGAAGGTGTTACCTTCAGAGAAGGTGATGGCGTATCCCTGGCCTTTTTCGACCCCCAAATGCTGGCACATTTTGTCAACAAAGGTCTGGCTAGAATTGCCCGCGAAAATCCGCATCCCGATTTCATCATGCGACATAGAAGCCCGTCCTTTTATCGGTAGTTGGTTGGAAGCACACTGCGATCTACCTGGATGATACCACGCTCCAGGGTTACCGGGTCAGGCGTTCTCACACATATTTTCCGCTTCCTACAATGCGGTAGGGGCGCGGTCACCGCGCCCTGATCGTGGATGGACCAACAGCGGGGTGGGGAACCCGGCTCCCTACTATGCTGTAGGGGCGCGGTCACCGCGCCCGGATTGTGGATGAACCACCGGCAGGTTGGGTTTCTCGCCCCCCTCGTTTACACCAACAACCGCGCGTTGATCTCGCGCACGTCCTCGGTGTAGCGCTCTAGCTCGGATTGCAAACGGGCCACGTCGCTGCCGTAGCGCATTCGTCGCGCTAGGTAGGCCATCCCCTCGCTATCGTCCATTGGCACAGTCACATCCTTGGCGTTGCCACGCACCACGCGCAGCGAATCGATCGACCAGCGCAGGAAGGTGTGCGCTTTGCGCAGCCGGGTGTAATCGTCCTCAGACAGGATACCCACCTGGGCCAGGGCTGCCAACGCCTCGCGGGTGTTGGTCAAACGCACTTCGGGATGGGCGGCTCCGTGGGTGATCTGCAACCCTTGCAGCAGGTATTCAATATCTACCAGCCCACCCAGGCTGTACTTGAGGTTGAATGTTCCCCCGCGCACCAGGTGGCGCAATTGCCGCTCGCGCATGGCCCGCATCGAGGTCACGTCAAAGGGCTCGCCGGTGTACACAAAGGCATCCCGCAGATCGCAAACCGTCTGCCCCAGGGCCTGGTCGCCTGCCACCGGGCTCATTTTCACCAGAGCTTGCCGTTCATAGGCCCAGGCCGGACCGCCGGGGGCAAAGTAACGCCGGAACGAATCCAGAGGCACCGCCAGGCTGCCCGCTTTGCCGTAAGGTCGCAATTGCAGGTCGACCTCAAAGATGCCCTCGCGGCGAGCGCGTGTAGCGCTGACAAAGTTCTCCACCAGCTTCTCGTAGAACTCAGCCGAAGTAATCACCCGCGGGCCGGTGGTGATGCCGTTGCCGGCGTAGATGAACATCAACTCGACGTCGGAGGCGAAGCCCATTTCGCGCCCGCCGAACTTGCCCAGCGCCACCACGCTCATGTGACACGGGCCGCCGTCCTGCACCAGGGGCGTGCCGTAGATCAGGCGCAAGTCCTCGTGGCACAGGTGGAAAGTATTATTCACCACCACCTCTGCCAGGTCGGCCAGTTCAGCAGCAAAATCCCAGAATTCGGTGGTGTGGCCAAGAATGTGGCGCATATCGACACGCAGCATCTCACGGTCGCGCCAGTCATTGAGCGCGGCGATCCACGGCGCGCCTTGATCGGGCGACTGCGGCCCGGCGTGCAACTCGCGCAGCAGCTCTTGCACATCGGCCTGCAATTGCTCGCGCGTGCGGGCCGATTCGAGCGCGTCGATATCTTTGACCACCGGGAACAGGTTGGCATACTGCATCCGCAGGAAATCATCCCACAAGAAATCGCTGACACCCAGCAATCGGGCCAGCCCTTGCAGCACCTCGGGCCGTTCCAGGGAGGCCAGCTCATCCAGCCAGTTGGCGCGGTGGAAGAGTTGGTCGATAAAATCGCGGAAGTGCAGTAAAGCACTTTCGGGGTTGGGCGAGAAGGGCAGCAGGTGGGTGAAATGCTTGATCAGCACCGTGGCGGCGCGCAATTGCCGCTGGTGGTCCGCGTCGACGATCTTACGCCCGTTTTCGTCGCTGACAAACAAGGTGTCATGCACGCGGTTGCCGGTCGAGTCGATGGTCACCCGGTCGATATACACGCGGTTGAGGGCCAGCGCATTGGATAGCTCATAGAGAAAGCCAAATGTGTCCGGCGCTTCGATTTGTAAGACGGTATGGCGGTCGCTCAGATCGTTATCGATTTGAATTTCAATCGGGTAGAGGGTGGGGACGAAGTCGCCCGCCGGAAAATGGGTGCCCTCATGGAGGACGTTGGCGACCCGTTTGAGCAGGTCGCCCTGCACCTCGCGGCGCTCACCAGCGCGCAGCCGGTTCAAGTAGCCCGCCAGGTCCGCGGTATAGCGAGCCCAAAGGCCCTCTTCGAGGTCGCCTTCGTTCACCGGTTGGACGATGAACACGTCCACAATTTTGCGCCGTGTGTCTTTTTGCAAACCTGTTTGAGCGGGCTCGTAGGTGAAGGCGTCGCCGCTGATGATATTTAGCCCATGTACGAAGAACAAGCCGCAGATCAGCGAAAACTCGCCGGGATAATCGAAGGCCACCACGCTCACACGCCAGGTCCCATCATCAAGAGCTTGCAAATCCAACTCCACCGGGTTGGCGTCTGTCAGGCGCGTTGCCAGCACGGCATGGCGCGCCACCTCGGGCGGGGTGAATCGTTCGGCGTAGGAAGGGGCCATACGGTCCACATGACGATGCGTTTCCAAATTCTCGGGCAGTTCAGGCGGAAGCGGATCGTGCATCTCGGACCTCCCAACATATTTCAAATAAATGGCGCGAATGGCGTCGCAGTGCTGCTGGTAGCGCTCCAGGAACTGCGGGCCGGCCTCCTGGCTGAGGAACCCCAGGCGGCGAGCCA
>JAEXTI010000548.1 GCA_023406965.1 Chloroflexota bacterium | reverse complement strand
CAACCGGACACGGGCGAGCAGGCCCTGGAAATCGCCGAGACGCTGGTGCGTTCGGGGGCTATCGACATTGTAGTGGTCGACTCGGTGGCAGCCCTGGTCCCGCGGGCGGAAATCGAAGGCGATATGGGCGACGCCAGCATGGGTATGCAGGCGCGTTTGATGAGCCAGGCACTGCGCAAGCTTTCGGGCGCCATCAACCAGACCAAGACGTCGGTTGTGTTCACCAACCAACTACGCCAGAAGATTGGCGTTATGTTTGGCAACCCTGAGACCACACCTGGCGGCCTGGCGCTGAAGTTCTATGCGTCGGTGCGCCTGGATGCACGCCGCATTCAATCCATCAAGGTGGGGCAGGAAGTAATTGGTAACCGGGTGCGTGTGAAGGTCGTCAAGAACAAAGTGGCAGCCCCGTTCCGCGTGGCCGAGTTTGACATTATGTACAACGAAGGCATTTCCAAAGTGGGCGACATCATTGATTTGGCGACCTCTCTGGAAATTGTTACCAAGCGCGGCGCGTTCTTCTCTTACGGCGATATCCGCCTGGGCCAGGGACGTGAAAACGCGAAGGAATTCTTGCGCCAGAACGGCGATATTGCCGGCGAGATTGAAATGGCTGTGCGACAACGCGCGGTCGGTGGCGAAATTCCGCTGGCGATTGCGCCCGAGAGCGGAGACGACGACGAGTAGAACCCTGCTGGATGAATTGTCCAGCGGGAAAGCGGGGCGGATTTGAACGGTCGGCGAACATGGTTTACATCTGTGCTGGCAGGGGTGCTGTTTTTGGCAGCGGCCTGCCAGCCGGCCTCGCGCGAGCCGGAAGCTACGCAGGCGCTGTTTGTGCCGCCGCCGCCGCCCACAGCCACGCCCACGCCTGTTGGGGCGCCTTCTGAGCCGAAACAGCAAGCCACCCAGGCCTGTCAGGACAATTTAAGTTTTGTTTCCGATGTGACCATTCCGGATGGCTCCGAGGTGGAAGCCAATTCGACGATGGATAAACGCTGGGAAGTGGAAAACAGCGGCGGGTGTAATTGGGATGAACGCTACCGCCTGCGCTTGATCAGTGGTGACAGCCTGGGGGCCGAGGAGGAGCAGATGCTGTTCCCGGCGCGCAGCGGCACGCAGGTAACCTTGCGGATTGTGTTCCAGGCGCCCGTCGAACCGGGGACTTATCGCAGCGCATGGCAGGCATACAACCCGGACGGACAGGCCTTTGGTGACCCGGTGTTTATTGATTTTGTGGTGCCGTAAGGCAAAAATGTAGGGGGCAGTTCATGAACTGTCCCTACATGGATGTTAAGGCCAGCAAAAGACGTGGGTAAGAAACCCGCGCTACTGCCTCTATAAGAATTGCCCTTACAAGGCGTGCCCGCCGGAGACTTTGATCACCTGTCCGGTGACCCAATTGGCTTGCTCTGAGGCTAGAAAGACAATTGCGTCGGCGATGTCTTCGGGTTGGCCAATGCGCCGGAGGGGAATCTCGTTGACCAGCCTGGACTCAAACTCCGCGGAAATGTATCCGCTTTGCACCGGACCGGGCGCAATTGTGTTAACGGTGATGCCTAACGGCCCGACCTCGATAGCGATGCTGCGGGTGAAAGCCTCTATGGCCGCTTTACTGGCCCCGTAGGCAATCTGCCCTGCGAAAGCCTGGGCGGCATCGGTGCTGAGGTTGATGACGCGGCCCCAGCTCACGCCATGCCGTACCCGGCGGCGGACGAACTCGGCAGTTAACAACACGGTGGCACGGGCGTTGACGGCAAAGGTTTCGTCGAAAATCTCCGCCGAAAAAGTGGCGGTGGTGTCGGCGGGATCGTAGTGGGCCGCGTTGTTTACCAGGATGTCCACCGGGCCAAGAGTGGATTCTACCCAATCAAACAAGACCGGTATGTTTGCGGCGTCAGTCAGGTCGATCTCTAACGCCTCGGCGACGCCGTTTTCGGATTGGATGGCAGTCAGCAATTCGTCCGCACCTTTGGCGCGTTGGGCGTGATAGAACGGCAGTCCCGGCGCAGCAGCCTGTTTCACTTCGGCTTCCTGGTAACCGTGTTTTTCGGGCGATAAGCGCAGGAAAGTGACGGCAACTTTGCAACCTTGGTGGGCCAGAGCGCGGGCAGTAGCGGCGCCTATGCCAAGAGGATTGTTGGCCCCGGTGATGAACGCAATTTTGCCTTGCAATCCGGGATCGATCATTTTCCTTAACTCAACTGCACGACTTCCACCACCTGGACGGGTTCGCGCTTGCCGTGGGCGATGATTGGATCGCGAGGACGGACAACCACGCGGTCGGCGATGCGCTCGTAGGCAGCCTGGCTGAGGAGGATTTCGCCCGGCCCGGCATTTTCCTGGATGCGCTTGGCCGTGTTGACGCTGTCGCCGATGGCGGTGTAATCGAGGCGTTGATCGGTGCCGACCAGCCCTAAGATGGCATCGCCTACGTGAATGCCGACCCCAAAGGACATCCGCCGAGAGATAGGCTGCCGGTTGTTGAGCGCGGCGACGGAATGGCGGATGGACAGGGCGGCTCGCACGGCGCGCAGAACATGGTCGGGTTGGGTGATGGGGGCGTTGAACCAGGCCATGAGGGCATCGCCCAGGAATTTGTCGATCGTGCCCGTTTGAGCCAGCACGGCGTCGGCGGCGGCTCCCAGGTAACGGTTGAGGTTGGTGACCAGTTCTTCTGGGGTGACCGACTCGCTGAAACTGGTGAAGCCGCGAATGTCTGCGAAGAGGGTGGTGATTTCGCAGCGCTGCCCGCCGGGTTGAATGCTATTGAGGTCCAATTGGTGAATGACCGCCGGGGAGACCATGCGCTCGAACAGGCGGTATTGGGCTTCTAGTTTCTTCTTTTCGGTCAGGTCTTCGAACACGATTGCTACGCCTTGGGTGGCTTGCTGGCTGTCCTTGAGGGGTGAAAGGCTGAGACGTAAATCGACCACGCCCCGCTCGGGTAACACTGGGTTGAGTTCTAACCCGGTGACTGTTTCATTTGCCAGTAAGACGCGGTTGATTTGCGCGTGTAACATGCCATACGCAGCCGGGAACAGGTCGGGCAGGGCTAAACCGGTTAGTTCTGCTTCGGCGCGCCCCAGGATTTCTCGGGCGGCCCGGTTGCCCAGCAAGATGCGCGAGCCGACATCAGTGGTGACCACGCCGCTGGGGATAGAAGTGAACACGTTATCCATCAGATTCTTTAACTCGGTTACTTCGGCCAGGGTCTGGCGCACCGAGGCAAACAGGCGGGCGTTTTCGATAGCTACGGCGGCTTGATTGGCAAAACCGGTTAGTATTTCCAGGTGGCGGCGGGTAAACAGTCCGCTGCGGATGCGGTTATCGGCGTAAATAACGCCGATGAGTTCTTCTTTAAGGAGCAGGGGCACGCACAAGATGGAGCGCAGGTTGTGGGCGATGATACTATGCTGACCTTCAAAACGCGGATCGTTCTGGGCGTTGGTGGTGAGGACGGCCTGACGGTCTATCACCACCCGGTTGATGATGGTGCGGCTGAGAGCAAATTCGGTTGGGTCGATGGTTTCCTGTTCCCAGTTGCGCGCAACCTGCACGATGTACTCACCGTCTTCTTTGCGCAGCATCAGGAATCCACGCTCGGCTCCGGTTAACTGGACAATGTTGTCCATGACGATTTTTAGGAGATTGTCCAGGTCCAGCGAGGAGTTGATGACCTGTCCCATTAGGGCCAGAGCTCTCAGGCTGCGCCATTCGCCCTCCAGGGCCTGGATCTGCTTTTGGAGAGTGGGCAGTTCGCGGGACATTTCCGCGACTGCCATGTAGACGCTTTCAGGGATGAACGCCGGGCGATATTGGTTCAGGTAGGCATGGATTTCTTTGAAAATCGTAGAAATGCCAATCAACTGCTGATCGACCGATACCAGCGTAGAGGTGTTTAGCGTGCTTGCCACTTTCGCCTACTGCCTAATCTTTGTAGCCGACCAGGCGCTGCGCCCAGAGGGTGTATCCGTTCATGCGTAGATTTGAGACTGCCCTGCGGGCGTTGTCCAGGTTGGCGGGATAGGGACTGTAGGTTGAGCGGTGATACTCGCTTAGCAGGGCTTTGGCGTCCACGGTCAATTTCGGGACGATGGTGACCAATGCGTCAACCTGTTCAGACGCGGTCATGCCTGATGAAGCCGGTTGGCCCCACACTCGCAGCAGTTCTTGAACGATGGCGAACAGCGCTTCGATTGGGCTGCGCTGGACGCGGATAGACCAGTTCCGCAGCCAGGCGGGCGACTTAATTCCGCGCACTTCGAGCTTGCGTTCAATCCAGGTAGGCAATGGTGTTTCTTTGAGGGCAACTTTCTTAAAACGAATAACCGCGAAAACCAGCAAACCAATAATCGCCGCCCCAGCACCATATGTGATCACTGTGCGAATCAGCGCCTGACGGCGGAGCTTTTCAAGGGCTGCCTGTAATTCGGCTTCATCGCCGCGCTCGATGTTTTCCAGACCTTCGATGGGGGGAGGAATGACCGGAGTTGGCTCAAGGGAGGACTCCATGTTCAAGGTCGCGTTTTCGCCGGAGGGAAAAGTTGAGGCGGGTTGCGAAACAGTGGGCTCGAAGGCGATCCAACCGATGTTGGGGAAGTAAACTTCGGGCCAGGCATGGTAGTCTTGCGCGGCGACGGAATATTGTTTTGTTTCCGAATTGTAATCGCCGGCAGCGTAACCGATGGACAGCCGCGTAGGAACGCCTACCGAGCGCAGCATGAGCACTTCGGCGCTGGCGTAATAGTTACAAAAGCCCCTTTGCAGGTCGAAAAGGAACCACTCCACCAGGTCGCGATCGGGCGGCGGGTCGGGGACCGTAGTGGTATAGACCATGTTCTCGCGCAGGTAGCGGGTGATGGCGATGGTTTTATCGTACGGGGTAGGTTTGCCGGCCGTCAGCGATTCGGCCAGTTCGCGGATGCTATCGGGGAAGTCGACAGGAAGTTGAAGATAGCGTTCGGTGACCCAGTCGGGGTAAGGTTCGACGCTGGATAATTGCATCGAGCGAACACTGGGGACGCCAATTGCCGCCAGCACGCTGTAACTCTCGCCAGATGTCAGCGGCGGGTTCATTTCCATTCCGGTGATATCCGGCCCGTCGGCGGTGGTAGGCCGCTGGAGAACCTGCACCTCGCGGCTGATCGATACCGGGGCATTCACATAATACATCGAGCCCAAATAGGGGATGCGGTTGGTGAAGGTGAAGCTAATTTCTGGGCGACCTTGCCAGGAGTAGCTGATATTGGTGCTATCAGGGCTGAGCGGCATGTAGGATTCTTCTACAGCGATCCACTGGTTGTTGATAAAAGTGTCATAGGTGCGCCCTGTCCAGTAGAAGCGGTAATAAGAACTGGGTTGGGCATTCATCCGGACAGTGAACACTTCTTCTTCGCTCAATGGCGTGCCACGACCCAGGTTGAGGGTGGATTCAAAGGTTTCTACAGTGATTGGGTTTTGGCTTTCCAGTGAGGAAACGGCGTTTGAAATGCGCTGGCGCCAGGCGCGGAAATCCTCGGACATTTTGATCTGTTCCGGGGTGCCGGGGGTGAAGGCTTTGACCACGCGAGGTGAAAACCAGGCTAAGAGCAGAAGAACAATGGCGGTGACGGCTGCGCTGCGGTTGATATCCATGCCGACTTCCGTCTCGATCATTTTCCCGGAGCGGTTCCAATCTCTTTGAGATCTCAGGTAATTGAGCCGGGCGAAGATGAGCAGGAGGAGCAAAAAGAAAACGATTGTGAAGAGCGCGCCCGTATCGTCGGCGCCAAACATATCAAATGAATAATCCACTGTGAGTACGAGAAGGGCGGCCACCAAAAGGGGCAGCCAGGGTTTTCCCTTACGCACAAGAAAATAACCACCCAGAAGGCCGATCAGCCAATAGAATAAAATCATTTGTGTGACGAACAGAACCGGGTCGGTGACCGGTTGATTGGCGATCAGTTGCCCCAGAGCAGTGCCCAGACGAATGTTCATCCGCTCCAGGCGGTAGAGCCATTCTCCGTTGAAGATGGACCCTAAAATCCAGACCGGGAAAACGAGAGAGAAGAACAAACCATAGAAGAAACTTGCCCACGGCTTGAACAGGCTGTAGCCCAGGGCAATGCCCAACGCGCTGCCGGTCAAGGCGGCCAGTTGGGTGAGCACCAGGTGTGCCGTCCAATTGGTGGTTTGCAGGCGAGCGGCGGAAGCCAGGAGTGCGGCGACGAAGAAGAGGATGATTGGCAGATCCCACCAGCGAGTTTGTCTCTTTTGCATGGACTGAGTGTACAATAAAACCAGCATAACCGTCAACGATTCACACGCCAGATTTTCCGATTGTTTGAGGGTATTCTCTGCGGAATTCTGGCTAATAACAGGAGTGAGGCGCGGTGGATATCCTTGAGTTGTTACACAATTTTGAGATGGTACTGACCCTTTTGTACCAACAGGTTGGCGGGTGGTTGATCGGCCCAATGTCTGCAATTTCATTCCTGGGCACGGAAGATTTCTTTTTGTTGATCATCCCGGCGCTGTACTGGTGCGTGAGTGTGCGCATGGGCCTGAACGTGGGGGTCATGCTCTTGTTGAGTAACGGCGTGAATATGATGCTCAAACTGGCATTTCACAGCCCCAGGCCTTACTGGGTGGATGATCGCGTGCAGGCCTGGAGCGTGGAAAAAGCTTTTGGGTTGCCTTCCAACCATGCCCAAATCGCGGCTTCGGTGTGGGGCGTGGCTGCCGCGAGCATCAAACGAGGCTGGGCAATCATCGGCGCGGTGGTGATCGTTCTATCCATCGGCCTGTCACGCATCTACCTGGGCATGCACTTCACCAGCGATGTGATTGTGGGTTGGATAGTGGGTGGGCTGGTGTTGCTGCTGTACTTGCGCCTGGAAAAAAGGCTGGCAGACTGGGTTTCGAAGCAGGAATTGAACCGGCTGTTGTGGGTCAGCGTTCTTAGCTCACTGGCATTCATCGTGCTCATCGGCGCGGTGCGGCTGACCTTGAACAATTGGACCGTGCCGGCGGAATGGGAGCAGCAGGCTATTCGGAGCAGCGGCGAGGGCATCGACCCGCTGCACATGGAAATTGCTTACACGCTGGCGGGAACCTGGCTGGGCATGTTGGGCGGGGCGGCGTGGCTGTTTCGCGCGAAAGGGGGCTATGACCCGGCGGGCACCTTGAACCAGAAGATCTTGCGCTACCTGGTGGGGCTCGTGGGAATCATGGTGCTGTGGTTTGGGTTGGGCCAGATTTTCCCTCGCGAAGCGGATTTCATTAGTTATTTTCTGCGCTTTGTGCGCTATACTTTAGTTGGATTGTGGGTATCGGCATTTGCCCCGCTGCTCTTCCGGCGTTTGGGGCTGGTAAACAAGGAGAAGTGATAATTATGCGACGCGTACTGAATCTTTTCGCTGGTCTGTTGACGGGGGCGGTTCTTGGGGCCGTGGTGACACTGCTGCTCACGCCTTCTTCGGGAAAGCAAATCCGAACGGATATCACGGGATACGTCGAACAGGTGGAACGCGAAGTGCGCCTGGCTGCCAAGGAGAAGCGCTCTGAGTTGGAGAATCAGTTGGCGGCTTTGCGCGGCGAGATTGTGACCGAGTGACGCGAATCGAGTCGACTTCACAATCTTGAAAATTTGTGGTATCTTTACCAATGCCCTGCTGTGTTCGTGATGCGGCATAACCGGTTTTGAGCCAACACCAGTTATAAGGGAGCCCATCTCTCAGGACGTGACGCGATAGGCTTCGGCCAAGGCGGAGCGTACAGGTAGGTTCCCGCCTGCGAAAGCAGGTTCAAAACTTCGTCGCACACGGCATGGTGGGGTATTTTT
>JAEXTI010000544.1 GCA_023406965.1 Chloroflexota bacterium | reverse complement strand
ATCAATTCCGCCCGCACGCCGAACGCGGGCAAACCAAACCAAATCATAGGAGTCATGAAGATGAGCAATAAGAAAGTGCGAGTCGCGATCATTGGCGTGGGCAACTGCGCCTCTTCCCTGGTACAGGGCGTCCAGTTCTACCGCGACGCCGCCGATACCGACCGGGTTCCCGGCTTGATGCACGTCAACCTGGGCGGCTATCACGTTCGCGACATCGAGTTTTCTGCCGCAATCGACATCGTGGACACCAAGGTCGGCAAAGACCTCTCCGAGGCCATTTTTGCCTACCCCAACAACACCATGAAGTTCACCGACGTTCCCCACCTGGATGTGCCCGTAGTGCGCGGCATGACCCATGACGGGCTGGGCAAGTACCTCTCCCAGATCCTCAAAAAGGCCCCCGGCCCCACCGCCGACATCGTCAAAATCCTCAAAGATACCAAGACCGATGTCGTCGTCAGCTACCTGCCCGTCGGCTCCGAAATGGCCACCAAGTGGTACGTAGAACAGGTGCTTGAGGCAGGCTGCGGCTTCGTCAACGCCATCCCCGTGTTCATCGCCAGTTCCGAATACTGGGGCGAGCGCTTCCGCGCCAAGGGCCTGCCCATCATCGGCGACGACATCAAATCGCAACTCGGCGCCACCATCCTGCACCGCGTGCTCACCAGCCTGTTCGTCGATCGCGGCGTGCGCCTCGACCACACCTACCAGCTCAACTTCGGCGGCAACACCGACTTCCTCAACATGCTTGAACGCGAGCGTCTCGAGTCCAAGAAGATCTCCAAGACCGGCGCCGTCACCAGCATGCTGCCTTACCAACTGCCCGCCGACGACGTCCACGTTGGTCCCAGTGACCACGTGCCGTGGCTGACCGACCGCAAGTGGTGCTACATCCGCATGGAAGGCACCACCTTCGGCGAGGTGCCTCTCAACCTGGAAGCCAAGCTGGATGTGTGGGACTCCCCCAATTCCGCCGGCGTCATCATCGACGCGGTGCGCTGTGTCAAGCTGGCCCTCGACCGCGGCATCAGCGGCCCCCTCTATGCCCCCGCCTCCTACTTCATGAAGACCCCGCCCAAGCAGTTCAAGGACGACATCGCCCGCGAAATGACCGAAGCCTTCATCCGCGGCGACAAAGAATAATTCAGAAATTCCATCAAACAAGCCAGGGCCCAAAATGCCCCGGCTTGTTTTGTTTTTGGACGCCCCCTCCTTTCTTTGGTAGAATAACCCCATGCCTTACCGTTTTGCCACAATAACCTTACTGGTGGTCATGCTCCTTTCGGCTTGCGCGCCTCAACCGGCTGCCCTCCCCACCCCCGACCTGACCCTGACCGCCTTCTTCGACCAGGCCTTGCTCGACGCGACCCGCTCCATCCCCACCGTCACCCCCACGCCCGTGCCGCCCACCGTCACGGTCACCCCCACCTTTACGCCCACCCCCGTGCGCACGCCTCCCACCCTGCCTGTTGCTTTCCAAACCGACCGGCTCAACAAGCTGGATGTCCCCCAGCCCTACGTCGAAGACACCTGCCAGTACCTGCGCGCCAAATGGGACCCCAACAACAGCGCCCCCGGCACAGTGGTCATGCCCATCATGTTCCACCGCATCACCGACGAGGTCAACCAGGTTTACCAGATCAGCGAAGCCTATCTGGACCTGCTCTTGCGCGACCTGCACAAAATGGGATTTGAAACCATCTCCATGCAGCAAATGGCAGGCTTCTTGCAACGAAATGAAAAAATCCCAGCGCGCTCCGTGCTGCTCATCGTCGACGACCTGCACACCGAAGCTTACTACCGCACCTTCTTCGAACCCTACTTCAAGGAATTTGGCTGGACCAGCGTGACCAACGCCTGGATTAGCGAGCCCGAGGCCAGCAAGCGGGTTCTGGAAGGCAACCGCCTCCTGCAAGACGAAGGTTGGGTCGACCACCAGGCACACGGAGTCATTCACAATGTGAATATCTACGAAGCCAAGCCCGGTACCTATATCACCACCCCGCTTTATGGCACCGTGTCCGCCGACGAATATGCCTACAACGAGCTGAACGGCGCCTACGAAGCCATTACCGAAGCCTTTGGAAAAGCCCCCATCGCCTACATCTGGCCCGGCGGAAGTTTCTCCAGGCGCGGGGTCGAAATCGCCCGCGAGGTAGGTTACCAGCTTGGTTTCACGGTCAACCCCCGCGGCCCCATCATGTACAACTGGGTTCCCCAGGCCGCCGCCGATGACCCCGCCCGCCCGTCCTACGCTTCCGAAGGGTACATCAATGACCCGCTCATGCTCCTGCCCCGTTACTGGGACGCCGACGCCCAGATCCACCTGGACACGGTGCGCCTGATTGGAAAAGAAGCCGCTGATTATGCAGAAGCCAACCGCCAGACAGAATTAGAATACTACGAGATCGTATGCAGCCCAAAACTCGGCCCCTTGCCCACCCCCTCGCCCTGATGGCCCTCCTGCCCCTGGCAGTGGCGATCGCCTGCGTTCGTTCGTCACCTGCCAGCCAGGGCTACATCCCGATCTTAACCACAGAAGTACCTGCTTCAACCCTCCAGGCGCCCGCGGCCACGCGCAACCCTTACCTCCCCGCCACGCGCGCGCCGGGCGATCCTATTCTCACCCCCACCCCCGATGCGCCCCGCCTCATGCCCACCGCGCGCACCGACAACGAATCCTACACCGTCCAATACGGCGACACATTGGGGAAAATCGCCCAGCGCTACGGCGTCACCCTGGAAACGCTCATCCAGGCCAACAACCTTGCCAACCCCAACTTGCTTGAAGTGGGTGTTGTCCTGGACATCCCCGCGCCCAATCCGCTGCCGCCCGGGCCCGATTTCAAGATCATCCCTGACTCCGAACTGGTCTACGGCCCCACCACCATCCAATTTTCCACCGCTGATTTTATTCAGAAGCAAGGCGGCTATCTGTCCCGCCATTACGAGGAAGTCGAGGACGTCTACCACTCTGGGGCCGATGTGGTCATCCGCGTGGCGCGCGAATACTCCGTCAGTCCGCGCCTGCTCCTGGCGCTGCTTGAATACCAGAGCGGCTGGGTCACCCAATCCAATCCGTCCGAGACCGCCCAAAATTATCCCATGGGCTACATCAACCCCTATTACGACAGCCTGTACATGCAACTGGCCTGGGCTGCCAACAACCTCAACCGCGGATATTACCTGTGGAAGGCCAACGGCATCACCGGCTGGATTCTGGCAGACGGCCAGCTCGTTCCCCCCGCCCCCACGCTCAACCCCGGCACGGCCGGTGTGCAGCATTTCTTCAGCCTGCTTTACGGTCAGGCCGATTGGGAGCGGGCTGTGTCCGACGAAGGTCTATTCGCTGTGTTCCAGAACTTCTTCGGTTACCCCTTCGACCTGGCCTACGATCCGCTCATCCCGGATGGGCTGCAACAGCCGGAGATGCAGCTTCCTTTTGAACCCGGCAAGATCTGGTCCTTCACGGGCGGCCCACATGGCGGTTGGGGCAACGGCTCGGCCTGGGCCGGCCTCGATTTCGCCCCGCCCGGCGACGCTCTGGGCTGCGTGCCCAGCGATGAATGGGTGGTGGCATTGACCGATGGTCTCATCCTCCGCGCTGAAAACGGTGCGGTGGTGCAGGACCTGGACGGCGACGGCTTTGAACAAACCGGCTGGACCATCCTGTACATGCACATTGAAACCCGCGACCGGGTTCTCGCCGGTCTTCCCGTCAAAGCGGGCGACCAAATCGGCCACCCCTCCTGCGAAGGCGGAATCTCCAACGGCACCCATGTTCACATCGCCCGCCGCTACAATGGCGAATGGATCGCCGCCGACGCCGGTCTACCCTTCACATTGGACGGTTGGGTCTCCTCTGGGGACGGCATAGAGTATAATGGGTTCTTGACGCGCGACGGTGCTTCTGTTGAAGCCTGGGATGCGCGGAAGGACGAAAATCAAATTGGGCGCTAAGCGTTTTCTATCTTGCCTGCTTTTAGTGGTTTTGTTAACAACATTGACCGGCTGCCAGGGCGGAGTCTTTCCCGGTCTGGAAGGCATCGCCCCCATCTACCCCGTTACCCCCGAGCCGACCAAACCACCCTTCGCCCACACCCCCACCGCTGTCGGCCCCACTGCCACGCTCTCTCCCAGAGCCACCCCGCAGCCCTCTCTCACCCCCACGCCTGAAGTCAGCCCGACTCCTGCCCCACCGATTCTATACTACACGCAGGCAGGCGATACCCTCCGCGCCCTGGGCATCCGCTTTGGGGTCGATCCGGCTGAGATCACCTCACCCGATTTAATACCCACAGACAGTTTGTTCAATCCGGGGCAGCTTCTGGTCATTCCCAGCCGCCTGGGCCAGGTAAGCGCTGGCGATCGTCTTATCCCTGACAGCGAAATCGTCTACTCCCCCTCCGCGTTAGATTTTGAAATCAAAACCTTCGTCAACGAATCCGGCGGTTACCTAAAAGATTACGAAAAATGGTTCCTGGATGGCTGGAACGACGGCGCAAAAATCATCCAGCGCGTGACGCTGGAAAACTCGGTCAACCCGCGTCTGCTGCTGGCAATTCTGGAGTACCAGGCCCATTGGGTCTATGGGCAGCCGGAAGACCAGTCCAAAATTGATTACCCCATCGGCTACCAAAGTCTAGAAGATAAAGAACTTTACAACCAGCTCAGTTGGGCCGTTTCACAGCTCAACCTGGGCTATTACGGCTGGCGCGAAGGGTTGGTCACCGAGTTAACCTTCCGCGATGGTGAAGTTCTGCGCCTGGCTCCCGAGCTTAACGCCGGGACGGTAGCAGTTTTGTACTTATTCGCCCAGTTATACGACCGGGCCGGTTGGGAAGAAGTGATCTACGGTGAAAACAGCCTGCCCAAGTTGTACCAAACCATGTTTGGCGACCCCTGGCTGCGCGCCCAATCCGTAGAACCGCTCTTCCCCGCCACCCTCACCCAACCCTTCATGGAATTACCCTTCCGTGCCGGGAAAGTATGGGGCCACACGGGCGGGCCTCATTCCGCCTGGGGTCCCGGCGGCGCGCGTGCCGCTCTAGATTTCGCCCCCGGCGCGGTTGAGCGCGGCTGCGTCCCAAGCAGCGAATGGGTCACCGCGGTTGCCGATGGCCTGGTGGTGCGCTCCGAGACCGGCCTGATCGTGGTCGATCTTGACGGCGACGGTTATGAGCAAACCGGCTGGGCCATCCTGTACCTGCATATTGCAACGGTGAACAAAGTTCCCCTGGGTACCTGGGTGATGCAAAACGAAAACATTGGGCACCCCTCCTGCGAAGGCGGCCGGGCCACCGGCACCCACGTCCACATTGCTCGCAAATACAACGGCGAATGGATCCTGGCCGACGGTCCCCTGGCCTTTGAACTCAGCGGCTGGCGTTCGTATGCCGGCGAGAAAGATTACCAGGGCGGGATGACCCGCGGCGATGAAACAGTCATCGCTTCCTTCTACAGCGAATACACCGCCGCTATTTCCCGCTAATCCGCTTTAACGCCCTCCACCCAGGAATTCGCAGAACAAGCCGCCAAAGTCGGCCATGCCTGCCTCCAGCGTCTCATAAGTCGTCTGCGGCAGCCCTTCCGGCATCTGGTAGGCAAACACCCCGGCGAAGTACCACTTCCCGCCGCGTTCAATGAGCGCCACATCCCCTACGATCAGAACGTCATCCGTCAACGTGCCGCGCTTATTGTAGAAACGCTCGTCTTGTGCCTGACATCCGCGCGCCACACCCAGTCGTAAATCATCGTTTGGCGTGTATTCCGCCATGAGTCCCAGAAGAATATCTCGCGCTGGGGCAGAAATCCACCTACCCGTCCAAATTCCTTCCAGCAGCATCGCCAACTCTGCAAGGGTTGATCGGCGCGGGGTCAGCCGGGTGTGTTCCAACTCCCAGCTTTTCAACACATCCTCAGGGCTCACGCGTTCTTCCACCCACTTTTGCAGCGAATCTGCCGCGGGCTCCTCGGATTTCACCAGCATAGCCCGCAGGAGCTGCTCATAACTACGCCCGTCTGTTCCTCGTTCGCGCAAGGCCTTGGGCAAATCCTCGATCGACCCTTCCTGCTCCAGCGTCGCAAAGAACAAAGCCGCAATCGCCACCTTGATCGTCGAAGCCGGATGGAGAACTTCATCTTCCCCACTGGCCAGAATCGTCTCGCCGCCCACCTCGCGGATCAGATAGTGCCACCGTCCACCGCTGCGCTCTACAACTTCCTCTGCCGCCACCTGCCACTCAGCCCGCCAATCCGGTGTTGGAGAAAGAACAACCGTCCCTGTGGGAGCAGGTTCCGTGGTCGAGCTGGGCATGGGAGTAGGAGGTTCCGTTGGCGCGGTTGTAGGAGCCGCCTGAGTGGGGACTTGCGTATGGCGAACATCCGTCGGGGTGGGAAGCGTCGGCGCCGGAGCGCACCCAAACAAACCACCTATCAGAAAGATTACAAGGAAAGCATGATTGAACTGGGACGTCTTCATGGCCATTGTGGGATCGATTATAATCATTCTCGAGTTAGACTTGTGAAAGAATTAATTGTGCGTTCTTCCCAACGGCATGTCCGTTTGATCTTTACCTGCCTGTGCCTGGCAGTTTTCCTGCTCACGGGCTGTTTGCCCGCCGACCTGGCCTCTGGTGAAGCCCCAGCGCCCCTCGTCGCCCAACCTACCCCCACCCTGGGCGCCACGCCCACGGTCGAGCCCACTCGACCTGTCTACAGCCCAGGAGAACTGGTCGATTACACCGCCCAAACCGGCGACACCCTCCCCGTCCTGGCGGCCCACTTCAACACCAGTGTGCGCGAAATTCGCCAGGCCAACACCTTCATCCCCCTTGACGCCACCACCATGCCGCCCGGCATGCCCATGAAGATTCCCATCTACTACCAACCCTTGTGGGGCAGTTCCTACCAGATCATCCACGACAGCCTGTATATCAACGGCCCGGCACAACGCGATTTTAACTCCACCGCCTTCGTCAACGAGCAGCCCGGCTGGCTGAAAAGCTACAGCGAATATGCCTCCGGACAGGTCCGCACCGGCGCTGAAATTGTCGATTTTGTTGCCCTCAACCACTCCATCAGCCCGCGCTTCCTGCTGGCTCTCCTGGAGTACGAACTGGGGGCGCTCACCGACCCCGTGACGCCTTCCGGCCTGGATGCCTTTCCCCTGGGTGAAGTCGATCTCTCCACCAACGGGCTGTACCGCCAGCTCAACTGGGCCGCCAACGCCCTCAACAACGGTTACTACGGCTGGCGCAGCGGCGAACTGGACTCCCTGGACTTGCCTGGCGATCGCATGGAGCGCCCCGACCCCTGGCAGAACGCCGCCACGGTGGCTTTGCAATATTACTTTACCCTCCACCACTCCGATGACGAGTATCGGCGCGCCATTGGACCCGAGGGTTTTGCCGCCGCGTATCGCGCCATGTTCGGCGACCCCTGGACCGTCGAGGCGCACCTCCCCGGCAGCGTGCGCCAGCCCGACCTGCGCCTGCCGTTCCTCCCCGGCCTCCCCTGGGCCTATACCGGCGGTCCGCATTCCGTTTGGGGCACGGGCGAACCTCTGGCCGCCATCGACTTTGCCCCGCCCAGCGAGGAAAGCGGCTGCATCGACACCCCTGAGTACACAACCGCCGTAGCG
>JAEXTI010000535.1 GCA_023406965.1 Chloroflexota bacterium | reverse complement strand
GGTAGAGTTTATCGACTCCAAAACGAGCTTTGAGAGCTGAGACCAGTTCGTGCGCGTCAGACACCATCTGCTCGACGGATAGGGTTTGATAATCAAACGTGAGAGATGTGGATTTTCCGGCTCCGGGCTGATCCCAGTTCACCACCACAAAATGCTGTTCCAACTCCGGCGTTTGTTGGCGCAGCTTGGACAGGCTGGCGCTGCCTGGGCCGCCGTGCAAAAACAGCAGCACGGGGGCGCGAGGATCGGCAGCGCGGATGGAGATCCACTGCCGGACACCTCCCAGTTCAATTTGTTCAAGAGAGTTGATCCCATCCCGGCTAGGCGGTTTTGCGGGAGCATAAGAACCTGCTATGATCAGCAGTATGAGAAGAATAAGCAATAGTACAGGCATCCTTTTCCTCTTGCGCAAACTATTCATCATTCCGCTCCGAGCTTGCGACGAGCGCGGCGGAGAATGCCCGCTATCGCCCATCCCAAGGCAACCAGCAGCAAGACGCCTGTGCCCAGGAGAACCTTGGCCAGCAGCGGGAAGCGCATGGCCGGTTTGAAGTCCATGGGTTGGTAAGCATAGAGCGAGTCATCGGCTGTACCGGTAGCAAAGAAACTGGTCAGCATACGCTCGGCTGCCTGGGGTTGAAAGGCCCAGAAGTCGCCCACGTGGCCTTGTTCGGACAATATTACGTGTTTCCCGTTGCGCAGCGAAGGCAGCAGTTCCTGCGCAGCAAATTCTGCCGGGGTGGAGAAGTCAACACTGCCGCTGATGAGCAGGGTTGAAATATCGGTGGGCTGAATCTGCCGGTACAAGTCGGGCATGGGCGTGATGGGCCAGTTGCTCGCCGAACCCCAGATGAGCAAGGACATTGGCGCGCCGAGAATGGCATCTGGCGTGGTTAGCTCGCTGCGGTAATCGCGGTCCGGTTCAAAATCCGCGCTGCCGCCGATGGCGAAAAACTCTCCCCAGGTCATCATCTTGGGCATCAGGAAATCATAGGCCAGCGACATCAAGGCTAAACCACTCGGGTCTCCCTGGTCAGCCGACAGGTAAGCATCGAAGATGATCGGAGCCGTTGTGCGGTGAAAAAGCAAAGCGAAAGCCACCACCTTGACCTTTCCCGGATCGATTGGTAGGAACAGCCAGCGCGCGGGCATGGCCTGGTTGACGCGGCGCATGCTTGCCGCCAAATCGGCAGTGCGGGCAGCGCAGGTCTCATCCTTTTGACACAACCGGGCATACGTTTCCACCTGGGCATCGGTGGTGGCAGGCATCCAAACGAAATGGCCGGGTGGATTGACTCCAATCATGGCGCTTCGCAGTAGGCTCTGTGGATGCATGATCGCATAAATCTGCGCTACGCGCGTTCCATAACTTTCGCTTAGCAGGTTGATTCGCGTATAACCGAATTGGCTGCGGGCAGCTTCCATGTCTTCAACCACTTCCGGAATGGTGTACCCACCCAGATCTACACCCGCAGCCTGCAGGCGGTTTGCGCAGGTTTGCATGGCTGCTCCCAGGTGATCCAGCGAGGCCGGGCTGAGCAGGTCGCCATCCACGCCTAACATGGCTTTGGATACCTCCGGGCAATCCAGCTTGGGATCGCCGTCCACGCCGCGGTAGCCGACTATGATTACATCGTGTTCGGCTAACAACCAGGCCGGTGGGCGAAAGCCCATATTGGACTGTCCCGGTCCACCGGCGAGGTAAAGAATCGGTTCTTGCGGATTGCTGGACGGCGAGTGAATGCGCTTGACGGGTAGGGCAATCAGGCGCGAATCCGGATTGCCGCGGTTTTCGGGAGCTACCAGCGTTCCGCAGTCAGCCTGGTACTTTACACCGGCAATCTTGACCGGGCAGGGCTTGAGGAAAATATCGCCGGCCTTTGCTCCCACGGGAACCATGATTGCGTTTGCTTTGGTACGCAGCAACCACCAGCCAGTTAGGCCCAGAGCGGCGATCAGTACGCAAATGAGAAGGATAATTTTTGTGTTCATTGGCTTCCTTTTCAACAGAAAACAAACCATATCTACTCGCCAAAGCATGGAATCTGTTCACCATTGGGAGTAGTTGAAATTATTTAGAAGAACCGGCATCAAGGTGTTGGGGAGTAAAACGGTTACCGGTCGGGCCTACTTTCAGGCGTTTATTGCTATATCCATTCCGTTTTGTGTTGCTGAGCTAATACATCATTTGGGGGGAACCTGACCGGCCCGGATCTGTTTGATAACGTCCTCAGCCCATTCCAGGTTGGCGCGCATGGAGCGAAGGCCGTTATCCAGGGTCAGCATCCAGAAAAAGTGTTCGCGCGGTGAAGTGATTTCTTGCTGGTATGGCTGGAGGCGGGCAGGGACCTGATCGTACGTTTCCATAACGGCGCGCAATAGAGCGGCAAGCCCCTCGAACTTGGCCAAAATCTCCTCGTCCGATAGTTGACCGGCAAAGAAAACCTGAATCAAGGCGGCGCTGCGCGGCTCGCTCATGGGCGGATTGGCTGACAGCCATTTCACCAATTCAACACGCCCGGCGTCGGTGATGTGATAAACCTTTCGGTCTGGGCGATCGTCTTGCGGGACCTTTTCCATCTCTACAAAGCCTAGATCGGTGAGGCGAGCCAGGGTGCGGTAGATTTGACTCTGATCGGCGGGCCAGAAATGGCGGATGGAATTATCGAAGATTTTCTTCAGATCGTATCCGGTGTAA
>JAEXTI010000529.1 GCA_023406965.1 Chloroflexota bacterium | reverse complement strand
GTGGGAAGTCGATGGGGCGGTGCAGACGGCGAAGGCCCGTGCCTCCTGGCTCAGTGGAACCTGGCAGTCTTTATGTCAGGCCCGTTCCGCTCTTCCCTTGGGCATCTGACATCTTTTGCGTGCACACTTGTGGGTGGTGCCGGACTCGCAGCACTGCGATTTTCGTAGGGTGATTGAACGGGGCTGGGTCTGCCGGAGCCGTGGTTTGAAGGGTGGCGGGGTAGCCGGTGACATCCTGCGGAACGGGGATCAACTCTTCCACTTCCATATAGCCGCCCTGGCACAGCGCTTCCAGGCTGCGCAGATACTCTGTGCCGCTGAGAAACAAGGCGTTGTTGACCGCCACAATCCGGCCCCCGTCTTCTGCCAGCGGGCGCACCTTGTTGACCAGTCGCGCCGATTGGTTGAGCTGATCGACGCGCCCGCGCTGGGTGGTGGAGAAGAAGGGCGGGTCAAGGATGATCAAGTCGAAGCGCTGCTTGGAATGTCGCAGGCGCGCGGTGACCGCGAAGAAGTCACCCGTCAGAAAATCCCTGGTCGAGCTGGGTAACCCGTTGAGCCGGCAGGATTGCTGGGCTAGGCGCATGAACGCCCGGTCCAGGTCGGTTTGCAGCACGCGCTGCGCCCCGCCCGCCAGGGCTGCCACGCCCAGGCTGCCGGTGTAGGCAAAGGTGTTCAGCACGCGCAGCCCGGTGCTGTTGCTTTTGATCCATTCGCGCAAACCGCGCGTGTCCAGGTAAAAACTGGCATCCTGGTTCATCTGCAAGTCCAGAGCATACCACACCCCGTTCTCGCAGATCTTACTATCGGGGGTTTCCCCAAAGGCCAGCACACCACGCCGGGCCTCGGGGCTGCCTGCGCGGGTTTTCACCACGGCGGCTTGCGTCCAGGGTAGCTTTTCGCGCAAAAACACCAAAGCCTCCGTGACCCGCCCGGGCTGGGGAGGGTCGGCGTAATCAAACAATACCAGGGTTGTGCCGTATAGGTCGACCACCAGCTCGGGGCAGCCCTCATAAAAACCGTTAAACAGGCGCAGCGCTGTGTGGTGCGGAGCATCCAACAGCGCTGCGCGGGCATTCAGAGCGGCGGCTAGAACAGGAAGAGCAGGCAATATTAGTGCACTTTCACCAGCGTGTACGACTTGCGGCCTTTGCGCAGGATGATGAACTGCCCCGACAGGGCGTCTTTCATTCCAGTGGTCTGGGCAGGGTCGCTGACGCGGTGATTGTTCAGGTAAATGCCACCCTCGCTGATCGAACGGCGAGCTTCACCTTTTGATTTTGCCACCCCGGCAGTCACCAGCAGATCGATGACGGGCACCCCGTCGCCGCCCAACTGGTCTTTGGTCAGCTCGCAAGAAGGCACTTCGGCGAAAATGTCGGTGATTTCGGCTGCCGACAGCCCGCCGATCTCGCCACCAAACAGGGCCTGAGAGGCTTGCTCGGCGCGGGCCAGAGCGGTCTCGCCGTGGATGCGCTGAGTCATATCCTGGGCCAGGGCACGCTGGGCTTCTCGCGCTTCGGGCCGCTCGGTCAAGCTGCTTTCCAGGGTCGCAATTTCCTCCTGAGTGAGGAAGGTGAAGAACTTGAGGTACTTGATCACATCGCGGTCGTCGGTGTTCAACCAGAACTGGAAGAAGCGGTACGGCGAGGTTTTCTCCGGGTCCAGCCAGACCGAACCGGACTCGGTTTTACCAAACTTGGTGCCATCGGACTTGGTGATGAGGTGGTAGACCATGCCGTAGGCCTGCCCGCCGCGCATGCGCCGGATCAGCTCGCCGCCCGCGGTGATGTTACCCCACTGGTCGCTGCCGCCGGTTTGTAGCTTGCAGCCTGCGGTCTCGTAGAGGTGCAGGAAGTCGTAAGACTGAAGGAGCATGTAACTGAACTCGGTGAAAGACAGGCCCTCTTCGCGTTCGATGCGATTTTTGACCGAGTCTTTGGCCAGCATGTAATTGACGGTGAAGTGCTTGCCAACGTCACGCAGAAAGTCAACCATGTTGAGCTTCAACAACCAATCGGCGTTGTTGATCACGCGGGCCGGGTTGCTCTTGACCTCAAAGTCGAGCAGGTGGGCGAGCTGCTTTTTGATGCACGAGACATTGTGCTCGATCTGCTCGCGGCTGAGCAGGTTGCGCTCGGCGCTCTTGCCGCTGGGGTCGCCAATCATGCCGGTGCCGCCACCCGCCAGGGCGATGGGCACATGCCCAAAGCGCTGCAAGCGAGCCAGCGCGATGAGCGGGACGGTGTGCCCCACATGCAGGCTGTCGGCGGTGGGATCGAAGCCGTTGTAGACGGTGACCTGTTCTTTGGCCAGCAGTTCCGGCACGCCCTCGACAAAGCCGAAGATCAATCCGCGCCATTTAAGTTCATCGAATGCGTTGTTTGCCATAATCTCTTCTCCAGGTTTGAAACGGGGCTAGTATAACACTGATTGGAAAAATAAAAAGCAGCCACCCGATGGGTGGCTGCCAGTGACCGATAGTTGCGACTGTTGCCTTAAACCCCAACGGGTTCTCAGAG
>JAEXTI010000524.1 GCA_023406965.1 Chloroflexota bacterium | reverse complement strand
GGCGTGGACGCTTTTGTGAGCAGCCTGGTGGCGGGCGTTTCGGGGCCGCTGCCCAAACCGCAGGTCTCCGCGACGGATGCGACCGTGCGGGGGGCGGCGCCGACGGTGCGCAGCGCTGCGGCGGGATCTGCTCCAACCGGGGCGGCTCCGGCGGCCAAACCTTTCCCCTGGTTCCTGGTTGCCATAGGTGGGGGCGTGCTGGCGGTGATGGCTACGCTCCTGGTGGTGGCGGCACTGTTCTTGCCGAAGCTGCTGAAGGGCAATGCTGCCGAGGTGCCTACACCGACTCTGCCCCCCACGGTGGCGGTGATGCCTACCGATACCGCCGCGGCACTGCCGGTGGAGGCGCCCACGGATACGCCTACACCGGAGCCCAGCGCCACGCTCGAACCGAGCGACACGCCCGCGCCCACCGAGACGGAAGTTCCGCCAACGCCCACATTTGTGCCCCTGGGCGGCAGTGGGGAGGTGGTTTTCTCCAGCGACCGGGAGGATGGGCAGACGCTGCAATTGTGGTCGATGAAGATTACGCTATCCGATCAGGGACAGGTGCAATCCTATGATGTACGGCAGATCACCGACGGGCCGGGTGACAAGACCCAGGCGGCCTGGTCGCCGGATGGCACGCAGTTGCTGTACGTGGCCCCGGGCGAGGAGGGCAATGGGCTGGACATTTGGAAGATGCCCGCCGATGGCAGCGCCGAGCCGGTGAACCTGACCCAACGCAAGGGCGACGACTTTGCCCCGACCTGGTCGCCGGATGGGCAATCGATTGTCTTCACCAGCGACAGCCGCGAGGATCGAATCCTGCAGCTTTACACGATGGGTCCGGATGGTGAGAATATACTGCGCCTGAGTACTTTGCAGGAAGAGTTCGATGCTACCTGGTCGCCGGATATGAAATATATGGCGTTTGTGCTGAAGGCCGGGTTCAACCGGATTCTGTATTTGCGCCAGGGGGTGAAGGTTGAATCTACGCCAGAACCTTCTTTCTATGTGACGCCGCAGGCCTTTGATCGCTCAACCCTGTTGGGCACGCTGGGGCAGGTGACGCAGCCGGCCTGGTCACCGGACGGAGCCTGGATTGCGTACGTGCGCCTGGATGGATCGCGCGAGCAGATTTTCCTGGCCAAGTATCCCTTGCGCAATCCGGAACAAGATGTGATTCGCCTGACCACGAGCACTTCCAAAGATCATTCACCCAACTGGTCGGCGGACTCGCAGTGGCTGGCGTTTACAACCAACCGGGATGGAAACCTGGAAGTCTACATTGTGCGCTCGACGGGTCAGACGCTGACGAACCTGACCAACGAGGAAGGGCGGGACCAGGATCCGGCCTGGAGGCCGTAGTAAACAAAAAAAGGCCGCCAACGCGCTTCGCGCATTGGGGGCCTTTTTTGATATTAAGTGCGGCTGGGGCGGGGGTTCTTCTTGCTGGGAGATTTGTGCGGGATCTTGCGGGCGCGGTGCGTGGGCTTGCCCGCGTTGGGATTGAGCAGCAAGCTGAGCTGATTGAGGGCATAGGCGTCGTAGTTGCGCCGACCGCACACATCGCAGACCCAGGCGGGAAAATCAGGCACGGTGATGAGCTCTTCGCCCAGCCAGGTGAAGTACGTGACATACTGGCGGTGCATTTGCCCGGCCTGACATTCGATGCAAGGGATGGTCTGGCGGTCGCCAACACTCATGGGGCGTCTAGGCTCCTAATTCCTGGAGAAGTTTCATGCCCGAGCTGGTACCCAGGCGGGTGGCTCCCACCGCCAGCATGGCGCGCGCATCGGCCAGCGAGCGGACGCCCCCGGCGGCTTTAACGCCCGTCACAGGGCCGACCACCCGGCGCATCCACTCCACGTCTTCCAACGTAGCGCCGCCGGTGCTGAAGCCGGTGGAAGTTTTGACAAAATCGGCCCCGGCAGCCACGCTGAGCAAGCAGGCGGCCGTCTTTTCGGGGCGGGTGAGCAGGGCGGTTTCCATGATCACTTTGACGATGGCGCCCTGGGCATGGCTGGCCTCGACGATGGCGAGAATGTCTTCGTAGACGGGCTCGAATTGCCCGGCTTTCAACAGGCCGATGGGCAGCACCATGTCGATCTCCTGGGCGCCGTCTTCCAGGCAAGCCAGGGTCTCGGAGACCTTGGCCCGGGTGATGGTGGCGCCCAGCGGAAAGCCCACTACCGTGCAGGTTTTGACCGGAGAGCCTTCCAGCAGGCGAGCGGACATTTTGACGTAGACCGGGTTGACGCACACGGAAGCAAAGCTGGCCTGGCGCGCATCGGCGCAAAGCTGCTCGATTTGCGCGGGGGTGGCTTCGGGCTTCAACAGGGTGTGGTCGATCCAGGAGGCCAGGGGGGCATTGCCGGGGTGGCCTTCGGGGAGGATCAAGGCGGGGGCTTGTGTTTCATACTGTTCGACAAGCCGGCGGATTTCGGGAAGGGTTAGGTTTTGCATAGGATCAATTTGCCGCATTCACAACAGGAACCTGGTTGAGGATTTTCAAGTCTTCTAACGGCCAGTAAACCACCAGGGCTCGGCCCACGACGTTCTCGTAGGGGACAAAGCCCCAACTGTGCGAATCGGAGGATTGGTTGCGGTTGTCGCCAAGCACAAACACCTGCCCCTCGGGCACCGTCCATTCGCCGGTGTAACTGGGGTGTTCGGCAATATAGGCTTCTTCCAGGAGCTGGTCGTTGACGAAAACCATCCTGTCCTGGATGCGCACACGGTCGCCGGGCAGGCCGATGACGCGCTTGATGTAGTCTTCGGCTGGATTGCGCGGATAGTGGAAGACCACAATGTCGCCGCGATCGAAATCGCCAATGCGGTAGGCCATCTTGTTTACCAGCAGGAACTGGCCTTCACTCAGGGTGGGTTGCATGCTGATGTTCTCGACACGTACGCGCCCTAACATCAAGTCGATGATGAAATACAGCACCACGGCCATTAAAATGGTCTGGATGGTCTCTAGTAGAAATGAAACGATTGGGGAGCGTTTCTTCTGCTCGGGTTCTTCGGGAGGGAGAATAACCTCCGAACGGAATGAGTCCAAATATCCTCCACATTTCACCGGCGCCGCTAAAATTCTACCAATCAAGGCGCCAGGGAGTTACCGTGATTATAAAACTCCTTGAGGGTGAGGGCAAGGGCGTTTTGCGCGCCGCTCATTACACTTGCTTAACAGCACTCAGCGCCCTGCTATCCTCTGGCTTGCAACTTTCGGGCCAGAAGGGAGGCGGGTTAGTGCCTGCCTTTGAGCACAAAGCGGATGGGCGTGCCTGTAAAGGGGTACACCTTGCGGAAGCTGTTCTCCAGGAAGCGAATGTAGGAGAAGTGGGCCAGCTTGGGATCGTTGCAGAAGAGCATGAAGGTGGGTGGGTCGCTGCGCACCTGGGTGCCGTAGTAGATGTGCAGCGGCTTGCCTGAGCGAGAGGCGGGGGCGTGATGGGCCTGCGCATCCTGCACGATGCGATTGATTTGCCCGGTAGACAGGCGGGCGATGCGCTCTTCCTGCACTTTCAGGGCCATCGGCATGACCTGATCTACGCGCTGTCCGGTTTTGGCGGAAATGAACAGGATGGGAACGTAGTCCATGAAGTTCAATTCCTGGCGGATGCGCGTGGTGAAATCTTGCATGGTGTAGGTGTCTTTTTCGACGGTGTCCCACTTGTTCACCAGTACCACGGTGCTTTTCCACTCTTCCAGGATATACCCGGCAATGTGGGTGTCCTGGGCGGTGATGCCGGTGGTGGCGTCGATCATCAGCAGGGCCACGTCGCAGCGTTCGATGGCGCGCATGGAGCGCAGCACGCTGTATTTTTCAACGCCCGGCTCCACCTTGCCGCGGCGACGAATCCCGGCGGTGTCAATCAAGGTGACGGGGAGACCGTTGACGTCGATGAGCGTATCGATGGCATCGCGGGTGGTGCCGGGGATGGGGCTGACGATGGAGCGTTCTTCGCCGACCAGTTTGTTGAGCAGGCTGGACTTGCCCGCATTGGGCTTACCGACCAGGGCAATTTTGATCGACTCGTCTTCTTGCGGCTCTTCTTGCTCGGGGAAGGCGTCCACCAGGTCGTCGAGCAAATCACCGGTGCCGGTGCCGTGGATGGCGGAGATGGGGTAAGGCTCGCCCATGCCCAACTCGTAGAAGTCGGCGGCGTTGTTGCGCAGGTTTTGGGAATCGGCTTTGTTGACCACCAGGAAGATGGGGGGATAGGGCTTACCGTCTACCATGCGCTGGCTGCGGCGTAGAATTTCGGCTACCTCGCGGTCGGCGGGGGTGACCCCGGCAATTGCATCGACCAGGAAGAGGACGGCGTCGGCTTCCTGAATGGCAACTTTTGCCTGTAGGCGGATTTCTGTGATGAATTCAGCCGAACCGATGGAGAGGGGCTCTTTGCCGCTGCCGGCGGAAGAACTCGGGTCGATGCCGCCGGTGTCAACGACATCAAAGGAGATGCCGTTCCAATCGGCAGTGGAAAACAGCCGGTCGCGGGTGGTGCCGGGGGTTTCATCAACGATGGCCAGCGGTTCGCCGACCAGACGGTTGAAGAAGGTGCTTTTGCCGACATTGGGCCGGCCGACTAACGCAACGATCAAATTTGCCATAAGGAGTCATTTATACCATGAAAAGGGCTTCAATGACATGGCGGGGTTGAAGGTGGGTAGGGCTATTCGCAAAGTACTGCCAACTGTCCTGCGTTGGCGTGAAGAACCCACCCCCGTCGCTGCGCGCCACCCCCTCCCGACGATGCGCAAACCATCGTCGGGAGGGGGGAACAATTTCTTAGGGGTATAGGCAGTCGCTGCGCGACTGCCTATACCCCTAACACCGGAAATGGGCAAGACACTTTGCGAATCATCGTGTGAAGGTGGGTGTGGAAAAAGTATCCAAGGCCGCGCGGGACTAAAGTCCCTTGCTCAGTTCGCGGAAACCCTGCGGGTTCGGAATTAGGGTTTGCGTGTGCAGAGATGGGGGTGGCGGGCCCTGGCGGTGCCACAGCGACTATGTTTAGCGGGTGGGGGTGGAGCGGGGGGTGCGGGTGGGCGTGGGCGCGGGTGTGGGCGTGCCCACTTCTTTCACAATCACCTCGATGGAGGAAGGCAGCACCGATTGGACTCTTAGTTCTGAGATGGCCAGGTCAACGCGCGGCACCAATTGATACGTCCCGGCGGTGACTCCGCCCAGGTCGATGACCACGCGGATGTCGCCGGCAACGAGGTTATCCAGCAGCGGTAAGGGGCCGGAGAGGATCAGGTTGAGAGTCTCGGGGGAGAGCTCTGCCGATAACCCTGGGGCAAGGTTGATTACTTCAATGGTCATATCGTTGAGGGCGATGCTACCTTCGATGGCGGCAATGCCCACCACCACGTTGACGGTCTGGTCGCCCACCACCGAGATGCCTGCCGGGAGGTTGAGGTTCAGGCGCGTGTCGATATCATCACGCGCGCCGGTGAGGTCGACCGGGCTGGTTTCTACATAACCGGGGAGGCTGTCTACCAGGGAAGGGTCGTTGGCAAAGACCGTGACCGCGGCGGGTGAAACCGAGATGGTGGTCAGGCGATAGCCGTCGCTGACCAGACCGGTGGTGACCACCTTGACCACCACGTTACGGTAGCCGCCCATTTGAATAACGGGCTGGATGATGGTCACTTTGGACGGTTCGAGGGTCAGTCCGTTGAGGGCCAAGCCGTTGGCATCCACTGCCTGAATATCCAGCGAGCGGGTGATGGTGTCGTTAGCCTTGGTCACATCCAGCACCACCTGCAACCCGGCGACCTGCTGTACCAGAGAGGCAGGCCCGCTCACCAAGGCTTCGGCGGCATCCAATGTTGGGTCGCCGGTTTTATAGCCAATGGCAGGGTCGCCCCGGCGAACCAGGCGCACCGGCATTTGCAGGCTTTGCAGCCGCTCCATGGTCAGGTTGATCTTCGCGGGCGTATAGGAAATGATGCGCACCGGCGAAGTGTTGATTTGTACCTGTACGGGCAACTCATACTCGCCGGGTTCCAGGCCAGACAGGTCCACCACGGCGCGCACCAGGCTACGCTCGTTGGTCAGCCGGTCCCAAATGGAGGTGGGAGCGCTGAGGCGCATGCTGACCGTCGTCGAGCCCCCGGCGGTGAGGATGACAGAGGGATCCTGGCCGATGAATTCAATTTCCACCTGGCGGGGGTATTGCCGCTCGGCAGTGGGGTCGGTGGAGGTGACGGCAGAGATCCATACCGTGACCGACAAGGCCAGGGCGAGCAGGAAGGTGGGGACGAGCTTGACGAACTGGCGCAGGAGGTTCATCCAGGGCCGTCCTTGCGATCGGGGCGTTTGAAGAGAAAATCGAACAGGCGGCCCAGCCCGCTGCTGGTGGGGGGAGTCTGGAAGAAGGTGTTGAGGATGTTTTCCAGACGGTCGGTATCTAGCCGGCGGATCATGCGCCCGCCGTGTGAGACCGAGATCATTCCGGTTTCTTCGGAGACAACCACCGCCACGGCGTCGCTGGACTCCGACGTGCCCAGGGCAGCGCGGTGGCGCAGGCCCATTTGGCGGTCGGGGGTGCGATTGAGGATGCCGCTGGCGGAGAGAGGCATGACGCAGGCTGCCGCGGCGATTTTGTCACCGGTGATGATGACCGCGCCATCGTGCAGGGGGGTGTTCGGGTAGAAAATTTGCAGGAGCAGCTCTGGAGTGACTTTGGCATTCATCCGCACGCCGGTGGTGATGTATTCTTCCAGATTGTCGCCGCGCTGCATGACAATTAAAGCGCCGTGTTCGCGGTTGGACAGGCGCGAACAGGCCACCACCACGGCTTGTATGGTGGCTTCCATATTGCCCGTTTGGACGCGTTGAAAGCCAAACGGGTTGGAGCCCGCGCGCCCAATGCGTTCCAGGCCGCGGCGGATTTCTGGCGCAAAGATGACCGGAATGGCCAGTAGCAGGGCCGGAAGGGTAGTATTGATTAGCCAGGAGAAGGCGGGCAGGTCTATGAGGCTGGTGAACAGGCTGATGAGAATGACCAGCAGGATGACACCGCGGAATAAAACGGTAGCCTGGGTGTCGCGGACCAGGACCAGCAGAATGAAGAAAACCACCGTCACCAGGGCCAGGTCAAGGAAACTGACCCAGGTCAGCCGTTGAAAGAGGAAAATCAATTCATTGAGCAGGTTGGTCACAATAGTTGGTAAGCCCTACATAAGCTAGATGGGCCGGAGGATGCGATCCTGGCGCAACTGCTTGAAGAACAAAACAGTGTTGGGTGTCATCGATTCGCGGGCGGCTTCCTGCCAGGCGGAGACAGACAGCGAATCGGGGGCGCGTTTTTCGTAGCCCATGCCCTTCCACAAGGCCTCATTGGCCAGCGGAGCCGGGACGAAAACCAGAGAGGCCTCGCACTGCAAGTTGCGCGAAGCCTGCTCCATTTCTTCCATCATGGGGGGCAGGACCTGGTTGGCGGGGATTTCGGGAATGAGGAGAATGTCGACGGTGCGGGAGACCAGGTTTTCCACCTGCCAGCCCAACACACCACCCAGATTTTCACCGACCTTGAGCAGCAAGAAGGCCTTCTCGCCAAAAGCCGCCATGATGTCATCGTGGGCAAGTTTGGTCGCGGAAGGGCGAACGCGGTTGATGAGCGCGGCAATGGCTTGAGAGTCGCGGGGTTTGCCGCGCATCACGCTGACTTCACCGAGGGAAATTTTTTGGGTGGCGACGGTTTTGACGGAGGCGGGTTCTTCGGTGGCGATGCCAATTTTTTGGTAGGCCGCGACGACCTGCTTCCAGGCGTCTTCAAAGCTGGTATCGTTACGGATGACCACGTTGGCGGCTTTGATTTTTTGATCCTGGGGCGGTTGTGACGTGATGCGGGCCTTCGCATCGGCCTCGCTCATCTTGCGGGTGTGCAGAAGGCGGTTGTATTGGACAACTGGGGAGGAAGTGACTACCCACACGCTGTCGCAGGATTTGTGCATGTTGGCTTCCAACAGCTTGATGGCTTCGACGACGACCACTTTTTGCGTGGCGTGTTTAATCAGCCAATCGACGCCCTGAAGCACAAAGGGATGGATGATCGATTCGAGCTGCTTGAGGGCTTCGGGGTTGCTGAAAACCAGGCGAGCCACCTTGCCGCGGTCAATCTCGCCCTCGGGAGTCAGGATCCACTTGCCGAAGCTGTCGATCACTTTTTGATAACCAGGAGCGCCTTTGGCAATGACCCGGTGGGTAAGCGAATCGGCATCGATGGTGTAGGCGCCTAAATGTTCCAACATGCGCCGCACAACACTCTTCCCGGTGCCGATGTTTCCTGTTAATCCGATGACGTATTTTCCTGGCCAGCTGCTCACGCCTACTCCTTTTTGCCTGGTTGCCCCTTTACAGGTTCGAGTATCTGCCCAGCCTGTGGTTTACAAGATTGGTCGCTGCTTGCTGCCGGGGGGCACTCGATTGCTCCACCTACCATTTTATGCAGAATAGGCGGTTTTGTAAACCGATTGAGGTTAGTCGGGGAGCTGCTCGAGGTACTTCAAGCCGGTGCCGGTGTTGAGAAGCAGGACGCGCTCATCGGGATGAACCTGTCCACGCTGGCGGAGGATTTCCAGACCGGCCAGGGTGGCGGCGCCTTCGGGGGCCACGAACAAGCCTTCAACGGAGGCCAGTTCGAGCTGAGCAGCGGTGATGGCTTCTTCGCTGACGCCCACGGCCGTGCCGTTGCTTTCTTTGATGGTCTGCAGAATCAATTGATCGGCGAAGCTTTTGGGCACGCGCAGGCCTGAAGCGTGTGTTTTGGCGCCCACAAAGAAGTCGCAGAAGGGCATATTGTTATCGACGGCACGCACCACCGGTGCGCAACCTTCGGCCTGGACGGCGACCATGCGGGGGTAGGATTTGGTTTCCAGCCAGCCCATCGCTTCCATTTCCTGAATCGCTTTCCAGATGCCAACCAGCCCGGTTCCACCGCCGGTGGGGTACAGAATCACGTCGGGCAGAGTCCAATTCATAGCCTCGGCGATCTCATAGCCCATCACCTTTTTGCCTTCGGCACGATAGGGCTCTTTGAAGGTGGAGACATCGAACCAGCCTTCGTTGCGGGCCTTTTCACCGGCCATACCGGCGGCTTCACTGATCAACCCCTGGATGAGGATGACGGTTGCGCCTGCAATGCGACTCTCTTTTATATTGGCTACGGGGGTGTCGCGCGGCATGAATATGTACGACTGCATTCCGCCGCGGCTGGCATAGGCAGCCATGGCACCACCGGCATTGCCGGCGGTGGGGATGACGACCTTATCAACGCCCAATTCGTGAGCCCGGGAGATGGCAGCAGCCAAGCCGCGGGCTTTGAAACTTCCCGTGGGGTTCAAGCTTTCGTCTTTAATCAGCAGGTTGGAAAAGCCTTTTTGAGCCCCAAGGCGAGGGAGATGGAGCAGGGGAGTGTCGCCTTCGCCCAGGGTGATGACGTGTTCTGGACTTTGGACGGGCAGCACGGCATGCCAGCGCCACATGCCGCCGTGTTTGTGGCTGATGTAATCGCGATCGACCTCGGCGCGGGCCTTTTCGAGGTCGTAATAGGCAACCAGGGGGGCCTGGCAGTCGGGGCAGTAGGTTTGGATGCGCTGGGGGTCAAAAACAGTCTGACAGGCGGAACATTTGAGGTGCGTTAAATAGCTAAACTGTGACCCTTCAGCTTTTGTGGCGGGGCCCGTCATGCGTCGGTCTTTCCGCTGGTTTCGAGCAGCGCATCGACTCGGGCCCACAGTTCGCGGATGTTGATGGGCTTGGACATGTACACGTCACAGCCGGCTT
>JAEXTI010000500.1 GCA_023406965.1 Chloroflexota bacterium | reverse complement strand
CGGAAGGCGTGAACCTCAAAATCAAGATGCTTAACCGCCGCGGTTTTGGCTACCGTAACTTCAAGTCTTTCCGCTTACATGTCCTGGTAGCTTTCATCCCTTTTTCCCGCTAAAAGCGGAAGAGCCTCAATATTAAAGGAATTGGTATCGGCGTGATTCTCATCTTTAGTATTATATTAACCTCTTGTGGTGGACCACAGGAATCTATAGACCCGGTGCTTCCCACGGAAACACAAAAAACCGACTTCAATTACTTGACATCAATTAATGATCAGCCTGTTGTCGAAGTTTCGGGGAATGAATTCAAAGTAACAACAAACAATTGTGGTTCTCGGGTTAGCGCATTCGAAACATTCTCGCGTTCGCGCGAATTTAAGGTGACGTTAGAAACCGAATTTTCAGATAGTATCAGGGGATCTTTAGGAGGAGATCTTCTGATCGCTGGAGCAGAAATTGAGGCTGAAGTTGGATACAAACTTGGAATTCAAGTTGGCACTACGGAGACAGTTAAGACAGAACGCCAAATCGAAACCCCTCCAGATAGTATTACGACTGTTTCTATGCAATGGGAAGAAATCTGGCAAACAGGGAATGTAAGCATTAAAAAAGTTGACGGATCTGAAATCGGAGATATACCGTTCCGCGTTTTAACTACATTGCGATTATCTCAAATTGGAATTGAAGATATACCTTGTGGAACTCTACCAGTGAATGAAAACACAGCTGTATCTACAGATGGGCCAATTTCAAAGGCGACACTAGATACTCCAAGTCCGGAAATTTCGATTACGTATACCCCGGTTGGAATGGTCAACGAAAATCACAAGGTGAATGCTTACGAAACTGCTCTTGGAAATCCATATAACACAGGCATATATTTACAATCTGGAGATAAGGTTCTAATCGAGTACCTTTATGGAGAGTGGTGGATTGGCCAAGGTTCCAATTGTAATGGATTTGGAGATTCTCAATCTCCAACAGACGCTAATGGCTACCTGGATAGAGATGGCGAAAGAGTTGAAGCATTGATAGGGTGCGATAACCCTAACCGGTGTAGACCGTTATCATCAGCTCCTTGGGGGAGTTTATTGGGCATGATAGGTGAGAATGGTTCGTTTTTTCATGTTGGAGCCAGAACCGAGTTTGTTGCGCCAACAAGTGGAATTCTGTTTCTTACAATTAATTACTTTAACCATAATGCTGTCACTGGTTGCCCGTACGGTGATGGAGGTGATGTTAATGTCAGCGTCAGCGTAACACCGCCGGAAAATTGACCCTTGGATCCGTATTAATCTATCCGTCTATTTCTGTCCATGGTCGGAAGAAATGACGCGAACCAGAGGAAAACGACAGAGATAAATGGTGCTGGGAGAGTAGGGTCCACTTTCTGACCTTAACGCCTGACAGGGCAACCTGTACGGGTTCGCATAAGGCGTGAGCGGTCATTCGGAATCCCTCGGATTTACTTCAACAACTGCTGCGCCCACTCGAGCGCCTTTTGCGCCATGGGCAGCAGCTTCTGCACCGCCTCGGCGGCGCCCACCAGCCCCGTCAGCGTGGCGACCACGCTCTCCAGCTTGGGCAGCACCAGGTGCTTCTTTGGCTCGGGCTTGGCCAGCTGCGTTTCTGCATTCTGGACCACCACCTCGATGTCCTCGGCTGTCTCCTTGTCCAGCCCGGATTGGGGCAACGCTTCGCGGAAATCCTTCAACGCCTCCAGCACCTGCTCGATCTTGACTGCCTGGTTGGACACCACATTGCCTTTCCCGGTCACAAAGGTGTTGCCGGTGGCGTCCCCGCGGATCGTGACGCTGTTGACGTCGCCGTGAACGACCTTATCCCGCCCGACGAAGTCGCCCCCGCCGGTGTTGACGTTCCCGCCAATGTATGCACCGTCCACATGTGCCGGCTTGGGATTCTTGTCTTTTTTCTGTGCCATTTTGCCCTCTCTTGAACTTCAATTTCTATTGGATAAATTCTAGCACGCTATTGGCGCGCAATAGATGATTTCTCTGAAAATTCGTGTCCATTCGCGTAATTCGCGGAAAAATCCCCTCTTTTGTCAAAAATTGTTTAAAACCGGCATGACTCCGCGGCCACAGATTCGGGTAGGGCCAGGAATCAGCATTCAGAACACAGAATCCAGAAATCAGGATCCGGAATCCGAAAAGCGGGGGGAGAGAATAAACCGGAAGCCGATGAGGTCGCGGAAGCTGCCGGGGCCAAGCCCGCGGCGGAAGGCACAGCGTGCGTACCAATCACCGTTGCTCCACGAGCCGCCGCGCAATACATACAATGATCTCTCTTTGGTGCGGGTCCACTCGAATACATTTCCGCTCATATCCCAGGCTCCACCTGGGCTGGCACCTTGCGGATAGGTGCACACCGCGCTTGTACCAACAGTGCCCGACTCTGTCGTATTCGTGAAACGTTGATCAAACGCATCTCCCCAGGGATATTCGCGCCCATCTGTCCCGCGGGCGGCTTTCTCCCATTCCTGCTCGGTGGGCAGGCGGGCAATATACCCTTCGGGCAGTTGTCCAGCCTGGCGCATTTGTTCCGACCGCCAGACGGCATAGGCTTCGGCTTCATACCAGCTCACGCCAACCACCGGGAAGATGGGATTGTTCCAGGTCGAATCATCCCAGTAATCAGGTTGTGTTCTATGACCTTTCTCTCTCCACTCCCACCCGGCTTTGCTCCAATAGCCGTGTGTCTTGTACCCGCCGGCGGCGATGAACTCACTATACTGGGCATTGGTAACCGGAAATTGGGCGATCCAATAGGCATAGGGGATGTTGTGCGGCGTTTTCTCGTCGCCATACAGAAATGATCCCGCCGGGATTTCGATGAACTGCTCCAATCCTTCCGGTTTCCAGCCCAGCGCCCCCAGCGAAAAGCCAGCGCTCCTGCGCAGGCGTTTTTCCACATCCGCGTTTTGCATACTTGGGACTAACGCTTCGATGACTTTTTCCAGGCTGGGCTTGCTTACTCCCACTACGCGCGAATCGCAGGCTGCTTCGCCCGCCAGTGCCACCGCCGCGCCGGGTTCGCCGGGCTGCTCGGTCACCAGCTTTTCCAGCGCTTTTCCGGCCACCCCCGGCATTTGCTGGATCAGGCCCACATAGCCCACCGCCAGGAGGGCCACCTCGCGCCAGGCAGGGTTGCCCACATGGTCTTTGATTTGCTCAAAGATCACATCGGGCTGCCCTTCGGCCTGCAAGGCCATGCCCACCCCCGCCAGGTATTCCTCAAAGGTCAGGTGGATGAAGCCGTACTCCCCCGGGCCGCGCTCCAGCAGCAGGGCGGTATGCTCGTGCACGTCCGCGAGAAAATCGCGGGCTTTCTTTTCCGTGTTCTCTTCCCCCCGGGCCTCATACAGGCAGCGCAGCTCGCGCAGCAGGTCTTCGCGCTTGACCAGCCCCACGCCGGGGCTGACGTTGTGCATCCACAAAGCCAGCGGGGCCAGCAGCCGCACAGTTTCGACCACATCCAGGTCGCGCCCCACAGCTCGCCCGGTCATACTGCGGGCCTTGTTCCAGGTGGACAGCATGGTGCGCACGTACTGGTCATAGAGTTCCACGCGCCGCTCTGGCAAGGTCACACCTTGCCGTTTCATCACCGCCAGAATGGTGAGTAGCAGGGGGTTGGCCGCCAACCGGCGCACGCCTGTGCTGCGTTGGACGGCCTGGACCAACTCTGTACTTTCTCGCGCGGCGTCGATTCGGGCGGTAACTCCCTCTCCCTGGGATTGGCGCTCGAGGATCGCTGTCCACCTTTTTGCAAACTCGGCAATTTCGTCATCGTCGAAATCGACCAGGGTGGCTTCCACCAACCCCTCTGCAGCGGGGCGCACATCGCGGTAGCCGACCACCCGGCTGGTGAGGATAAACTTGTTGCCGTTGTTCTTGTGCGCGGTGAAGTAGCTCACCACCCGCTCCACCACAGTGTGGCGCATGCCCAGGTTTTTGACCTCGTCTAGCCCATCGAGTAGGACAAGCGCGCTGCCGGCCTTCAATGCCGAGCGCAGCATCTCACCTACCGGCCAATCCTGGCAAGTCTGGCAGAAATATTCCTCGATAAACTGGTCCAGGCGCATATCTTTTTCTTCGATCTGGTTGGCGTACGCCGCCAGTGGAATCAGCACGGGCAGGCGATCGGGCAACCCCAGCGCTTCTCCCTCGTCCAGCGCGCATTTGACTGCCAGGTACTTGAGGAAGGTGCTCTTGCCCGCGCCGGGATCACCCAGCAGGATCAAGCCGCCGTTTTCGCGCAGCAGGTCCAGCACCGGCAGGGGTTTGGAATACTTGAGCTGTTCTTCCTCGTTTTCCTTTAGTTTTCTGCCAGCCAGGCGCACTTCGGGCGTCCAGGTTTCGCCGCCTTTGGGCAGCTCGCGGCGGGCCTTGAGGGGCACGTACAGGTCCAGCAGGGGCACACCCATTTCGATGGTGTCCGTGGGGCCGAAGCCTTTGAAGCTCAAGTTTCGATAGCGCTCGGCGATGAATTGCAAATAGGACGCGCGGGCCTGATCCGCAGATTCGGCAGGGGGCCTGGCGGGCTGTGGGACAGCTCCGGGTTGAACATAAACGTTGCCTTTCACTTCCCCGATGACAACAGAACCATCACCGCCTTGAGTCACCTCATCTCGTCCGGTAAATTTTCCTCCACCGGTATCAATATTCCCACCAACATAGGCTCCCTCAACGTGGATTGGGGAAGCAGCCACGGGATCGCTCTTCTGGAACAGCTTGAACCATCCCAGAATACCTGAGACAAGAAAGAAGGCGATGGACACCAGGGCTTCAGCGCCTTGAATCAGATCGGAATTCGGCGCGATCCATTTTGTCAGCGGCTCCAGCCAGAAGATGGCCGTGCCGCCGGCGATCAGTATAAAGAGAATGAGTATGATCCAGGGTAATTTTGCTTTCATCCCGCCTCTACTTTTGTCAGCTTCCTTTTGACTGGTCAGAGAACACAGGACCAGTCACTGGTTGTCTCTTAATACAATTCTACTCACTATTCTTCGTTTGGACTCTCCGTGAATAATCTGTTCCCAAAAATGCACCCTTTCAAGTAATTCATGGAAAACCACTTCATTTTCCCTGGACTCCTGGCAGGGCCAGAAATCAGAACCTATACTCTGAGAAACCACACCTTACGGAGGCGTTACATGCTCTACGAGCGTTCTGTGGGGGAGAGGACAAGCCGGAAGCCAATGTAATTATTGAAGTTCCCGGGGTCATCTCTGAGGCGGCACGCACAACGGGCATACCTCAACCTGCCACTCCACGTCCCGCCTCTCAGCATCCTCATGCTCCCATCGTCCGCCTCTCCACTATCTCTATAAAGCAAGTAGGGGGAAGGGGGCAAATCGCTCAGCGTCCATTCCAACACGTTCCCGCTTTGGTCGAACAATTGCCCTTCCCGGGCTCCGCGCGGGTACATCCCCACCGGGCTAGGACGATCAATCTGGCTATTTTCGATGTTGGCGCGCTCCCCATCCCAATTCTCGTTTCCCCAAGGGAACCTACGCCCATCCGTTCCTCGCGCGCCTTTTTCCCATTCCGTCTCCGTCGGCAGCCGCACAATTAGTTGCCCCTTTCCAACCGCCTTCCAAAGCTGCTGTGACTGGGTATTCTCGATTTTCTCTGATAACAAATCGCTGATAGCGGGTAGCCGGCTGTTTAACCACTTCGCGTACGCCATCGCCTCAAACCAGCTCACCCCAACCACCGGGCGGTTTGGGGTGATGGTTTGTTCTTTCCACCACGTCGGTTCGCCGCGCAGAACTCGTGTACGTCTTGCCAGCCGACCATTGAGCCGTTTATTTTTCACCTGACTGTCATAGCTGCCCGTGCGCCAGGACCAACCAATTTCGCTCCACCACTGCGGGTCTTCGTACCCCTGCTCCTGAACAAAATGGACATACTGCCCCACCGTCACCGGGTAGCGCGCCACCCAGTAATCATAGGAGATCAAGAGCGGTTCTGGATTGCCATACTCGTCATCAAAAGCGCCTTCTTCACCTGGTTTGCTGCCCATCACAAACAGCCCGGCGGGAATGTGCACGAAGCCCAGGCATTCCTCCATCTCGCCGCGGAATAGCACCGGCAGGCCCAGAAGTTTGGTGTCAAAGCGCGGGTCGCCCAGTTTGCCCAGCACGTCGCCCGCTTCGGCCCTCTCGCGGGCAGGCAGGCGGCCCTCCTCCACCAGGCGCAGCAGCCAACGGCGCAGGCGCTTGACCAGCACGCCGGTTTGTTCGTCGCTCGCGGCCCGTTCTTGCAGGCGCAGCTCCAACAGCGCCGTGCCTGCCAGTGCTGCCCGCCGCCAATGCGAGTCGTCCACCTGCTCAAATTCCTCGGGCGTGCCCGGTACCAACGCTTGCAAGGCACTCAGAGCCTGCCCCTCGCCGCCCTGGCGTACCTTGCCAACGGCCAACAGGATCACCTCGCGCCACCATTCCAGCGAGTTTCCTGCCAGCGAGCAGATGCGACCATGAAAATCGGCCTGGTTGGTCAGGTGGCAGCCGGCCAGGTATTCCTGAAAGGAGCGATGGGGGAAGGAATAAATACCCTTTTCACGAGCAATTAACAGCCCCGAGCGGCGGTCAAGGTATTCCACCAGGACATCTGTTTTAAGATCAACGGGGGTAGCTTTGCCAAGAATTTCCAGAATTGTTCCCAACGGAATATCCGCCGGGGCATCTTCGTCCCGGCGGTCTTCGTCCAGCAGCCCTTGTTTTTCATGCACTTCATAAGCCAGGCGCGCCATAGCCGAGCGCAGGTCGCGCTCATCCATCCCCAGCACGCGCGAAATGCCGTAATCCACCAGGGGCTGACCATCCGAGCCTTCGGTGATGCTCTGGCGCTGCCATTGCGTGAGCAGGAGCTGCACCGACTGTTCATAGAGATCGGCGCGGTCTTCGGGCAGGCGTTTTTGGCTGGCGTTCAGCCCGGCGATCAAGGTCAGGAGCAGCGGGCGCGAGGCCAGGTCTGCCAGATAACGGCGCTCCCACATCACAGACAGCAAACCGTTGGCGCGCGCCTCGGTTTCAATCTCGTCCCAGTGAAAAACCGCCCGTGCAGCCTGGTACCACTGGCGCACAAAGCCTTCCACCTGCTCTTTGCTGAAGGGGGCCAGCGCCAGAATGTCAAACCTGGGCAACTGCCAGCGGGGGTCTGCATAAGCGTAGGGTCGGGCGGTGAGAATGGCTCGGGAAGATTTGGGGATTTCACCCAGGAAGGACTGGATTGCTTGCAGCAGGCAGGCCCGGCGCTGCCCGGCTTCGGGCACTTCGTCCAGACCATCCAGCAGCAGCAAGACTGGACCAGTGGCCATGCGCGCGCGCAGCCCGATTGAGGCCCATTTGGCGGCTTCCTGGCCGAGCAAGTCCACCATGTGCGCCTGGATGGTCTCCCACAACATGCCGGACGTGCCGCACTTTGCTTCCAAAGGAATGTGGCGGGCGGCTTTGCGCAATACAATGCGCAGCGGCAAATACCCGCGGATTGCCCTGGGCAGTTTTTCGGTCTCGCCGGTCAAGATGGACTGTGCCAGGCGGTAGGTGAGGTAGTTCACGAAACTGGTCTTGCCCGACCCGGCGTCCCCCAGCAAGGCCAGGCGCTTATTCTTGGCCTCGCAGACAGTTTCCATCAACGGCGCGCGGCCTTCACCCTGACCAAGCGCCAGGCGGCGCCCAAACTGGCGGTGGTCTTCCGTTCCATCGTTGGGTGTGCTGATCACGTCCAGGTCGGTGTATACATCCACCAGGCGCAAGGTGTCTTGCTGCAGGGGAGAGGGAGCCAGGCGCGGATCGATGACGCCCAGGGGCAGGTGGCTGCACTCTTCCGCCAGCGCGCGCAGATACCCGCGCAAGAACAGGTCGCCAATCTGCTCGCCGGAGACTTCCAGGCGGTTGCCTTCGCCGACGACGATAATCATGTTGCTGGCATTGCCCTCAATTGTAACACTGCGATTGACAATGCCCTGGATGAAGGGATCCAGGCGGGTAGAGGATACCAGTTGCGAGTTGCCCTGGGCGAGTAGTTGCTGTTCAAGCCCAGCATACTCGACTCTCAGTGCGGATATTTTAGTGTCTACGATTTCATTACCCAGGTCGGAGCGCAGATTTTCAAAGCTGCTGATCTTCCTGGTGATTTCGTCTAAACGATTGCGTAAGTCGTCCATGCTCATGCCCCCGGTGAAAGTTATATGATTGATTGTAGCCATATCCGAGAGGTGGGGCAAGAAAAGCAATATATCGACGCTCATTTCCCAAAAAGAGGGTACTTGCAATAACCCGCGCTTTTGTGATTTAGTAGAAGTAAGAAATGTCTCCTTGAGACACAAAAAACGTAGCTGGTTTCCCCAATAATGTAGATTTCCAATTTTCAACGATAGTTGGGTAACGGGGAAAAAGGCAAGACCTGCACTTGCCCGCTTGTCACAAAAGGACAGGCGAAAAACCAGTCCGCAGATGCCACGCAGAGCGCCCAGGGTCGCCGGCATCGCGAAGTGCAAAACCCTGTTGTACGTCGGGCAACCGGCGAAAGGCTTAACGGCACATCAAAAAAAGGTTTCTTCATACTAGAAACGGCTGGAAGCGCAATCCAAAGCCGTCGAAGGAGGCGTACATTGTCATCATCCATATCCAACCAGGTCGACCACGCGCTTGCCAAAATCACCTGGGGCAAGGCCCAGATTACGGAATACAAAAACCAGCATGCCGTTCGCTCGGTTAAGCAAGCCCTGCGCCCTGGTGGAGATCCCACCCGGCCCCTGCCGGTCATCCTGGGCATCAACACGCTCCGGACCTATTATCTAACAGCCACCCTGTTCTTCGAACAGGCCAAAGAACTCACCGGCGAAGGATTGCTCGTGGATCTCCTGGACTCTGACATCATCAAGTCTACCTTCGAGGAGCACTACACCGACGCCGCGCCGGGAACGGTCAACAAGCTGCTCGCCTCACTGAAAAAGGTGCATCTGGGCTGCGTCCAACTCGGCTGGACGAAAGCCCCCTGCCCCATCACGCCTGAACTGCGCGCGTGGGCCAAATCCTTCCGCGACGACAGCGCCGTGCGCGCGCCCAGGTTCGGCTATCGCCCAGAAGACGCCGAGAAGGTGGTCGAATTTCTGCGCGAGAAGAAATCAGCCTATGCGTTGCCGGCGGAGCTGGCGCTGCGCTGCGGCTTGCGCGAGGACGAGATTGCCGGCTTACAGGGCGAACATGTTGACCGTGAGCAAAAGCTGCTCCACATCACAGGCAAAGGTGGGCGCTATCGCCCCGTTCCCGTCCCTGAAGACTTGCTAGCCCGTTTGAACTCCTCCAAACAATACCTGTTTACCCCTTCCGCGTCCTGGCGAGCCGGCTTCCGGCACACCGTGCGCGAGGCCACCCGTACGCTGGGCATCGAGATCAGCGGCGTGCACCGCTTGCGAGCAAACTTCGCCCAGAACCGCTTTCAAGAATTCCGCTCGCAAGGCTTCGGCGAGCACGAAACCCGCCAACGGGTTTCCAGGCTGCTTGGGCACGCTCGCATCGATGTGACGTACAAGTATGTCCCCAAAGGGTTCACCGGTGAAGCAAACGGGCCAGAGAAATAACTCTGGCCCGCTTCTCTTATTCGATCGAAGTGATGAAACTCTGCGGTGGATCTGAAAAAATGATCTTCCCCGTAATGGTTATGGAGACCAACGGATCATTTGGCGAATGCGATGTTTGCATTTGCAACCGCTGTTGCGGAAAAATTTGACATACGACGTAAATAACCTTCAATCTGTTTTCTATCGCAAGTGTACCACGAACGTTCAGCAGTTCAATCACCTTTCTGATACCCAAGGAATTGCTGGTGCAGCTACCGCCTCGTGGAATAATGAACTTACCATACACACCGGCTCAGAGAAAACAAAGAAATATACGCTGCCAGCCAAATGTTGCTGGTAAAATTCCGTAAAGAATCTGGCAACCATCAATGCTCACCTGTGAACCTGCCGGCCATGAAAACTGACCGTCTATTCGCCTGTGATTTTCAATGAGGACAGCATGTGGATTATTGACCCCAACGACCTGGACAAAAGAGAGTGGCTTCCCGTGCAAGAGGGCGCGCTAAAAATCGCGGTTGAATTTGACGATTCCGAACCGGGTTACGAAGACAACATCAAGATGGTGTTCACCGAAGACTGCCCGCCGGAGTTTGCTTTCTTCAAAGCGGACGAGAGCTCTTTTGGGTTGACGTCCGCCGAGGCGCGCAAGCTGGCCCAGTGGCTGATTGCCGCCGCGGATCGGAATGACCGGTGGATGGCCGATCTCATCGCCAGAGATTGGGCGGAGTAAGGCCGGCGACATGCAGCAATTTCTAAGTACTGAAACTCTCATCATTGAACTCCTTTTAGTGGCTTCGTTAGTAGCCATTATTGTCAAACGCCGCCATATTCCCTATACGGTCGCCCTGGTGGTGGTCGGCTTATTCATTACCGCACAGTCCAGCGTTACTTTCAATCTCACACCGGAACTGATCCTGGCGCTCTTCGTTCCCCCCTTGGTTTTCGAAGCCTCGTTTCACCTCAATTTATCGGAATTAAGACGTAACATTCCTTCGATTGCAGTGCTTGCTGTGCCAGGCGTCTTGTTCACCATGTTGATCGTGGGAGGCATCCTTACACTCACCACACCCCTCAATCTCCCGCTAGCAATGGTATTCGGAGCCATCGTCGCCGCCACCGATCCGGTCGCGGTGGTGGCCCTGTTTCGGCTGCTAGGAGTACCCCAACGCCTGGCGGTTCTGATTGAAGGTGAAAGCCTGCTCAACGATGGGACCGCTCTGGTGCTGTTTAATATTGTGCTGGGGATCGCGTTAACCGGGACGTTCAATTTAGTTACGGGCATTACCGATTTTATTCGCGTTGCCGCCGGCGGCGTGGTATTAGGGCTAGCCTTGGGCTGGGCAATCTCACGCCTTATTGCCCGCGTCGATGACTATTTGATTGAGATCACCCTGACAACAGTGGTGGCATACGGATCGTACCTATTGGCTGAACGCCTTGGCTTCAGTGGGGTACTGGCAGTGGTAGCTGCCGGACTGATCACTGGCAACATTGGCCCGCAAGGCATGAGCCCAACAACCAGGATCGTCTTAAATAATTTCTGGGAGTATGTCAGCTTCCTGGTGAACTCGTTGGTGTTTCTTTTGATCGGATTGGAGGTGGACATTCCCGCGTTAATCGCCTCCTGGCAACCAATCTTATGGGCGATAGGCGCAGTATTGATTGCTCGTGTGGTTGTTGTGTACGGTCTTAATTGGGTCACCGGCCGGATTGGAGGACAAATCTCGCTCCGCTGGCAGCATGTAATGGCGTGGGGTGGGCTGCGTGGCGCTCTCAGCCTGGCGCTGGCCCTCAGCCTTCCGGCCACGCTTGGCGCCGAACGTGACTTATTACGCACCATGGCCTTCGGCGTGGCACTCGTCACCTTACTGATCCAGGCAACAACCATGAGTACGCTCATCCGTCGCCTGGGCATTATAACTACCAGCCCCGTTCAAGTAGATTACCTACAACGGCATGCTCGCCTGAATGCCCTCCGTGCAGCCGAAGCGCACATGGAACGTCGTTATCGTGAAGGGCTGCTTTCCGGGCAGGCATGGGAACGGATCAAACCTATTATGCATCAGCAAACGAACCTGTTAGCCAATGATGTGCGTAATCTGTTACGCGAAGAGCCTAACTTGGAATCGGAGGAATTGGAAAGCGCGCGGCGCGAAGTTCTGCGTGCCCAGCGTTCAGCTTACCTCGGAATGCGCTCGGATGGAGTCATCTCGGAAGAAATCTATGAACAATTGGCAGCCGAAGTAGACACGGCACTGGAAGGTAATTCCGGGGCATTTCTGTTTCTACCACAGCAACCTCTTTCACAGGAGTTGGATGAAGAACTTTCAGGAAGCGCCCAGGTAGAAGAGCTTTTAATCGAGCCCAGTTCTGCCTGCGATGGGAAGCAAGTCAAAGATATCCGCTGGCCTAATAATTTTGTCATCGTCAGCTTACAACGCAATGACAGAACTATGGTGATTCCTAAAGGAGATACGCCCCTAAACGCCGGCGACCGCCTTACCGTTGTGGGCGAAGCTGCTAGCATTCGCATCGCCCGCTCCTTCTGCCAACCAGGCAGCTAACCCGACGGGCAACACGTCTGCTGCTTCAGTTATAAACGGTAGGTTAAGGATTATCGAACGCCCCATTCCCTACAACAAGCGCTGCCAGCGGGGCACATTTAGCGTACGGATTGTAGGAAAGCGGGTAGCTTTTTGTACCAGTACCGAAGCGTCTACTCTTGATAGATCCAGCAAGATACCTCTTGAGTCCCAACTCGGATCGCAGGCGGCATTTCACGATCGCAGATTTCACCCACCTTCTTGAAGCATCGTGAAGCAAAGGGGCATCCGGCGGGCATGTTGATGGGAGAAGGAATATCTCCT
>JAEXTI010000479.1 GCA_023406965.1 Chloroflexota bacterium | reverse complement strand
GACAATATCTGGTGACGGGGGGAGCCGGGTTCATCGGCTCGAATTATGTTCACCGGCTGCTCTCGCGCGGCGAGACGGTCACAGTCTACGATAACCTATCCCGGGGCGGCTCGCGCAAAAACCTGGCATGGCTGCGCGAATCGTTTGGCGACAAGGCTTTCCGCCTGGTGGAAGCCGACATCCGCGATGCCGAAGCCATCCGGCAGGCGGCTGCCGACGCCGATGTGGTTGTACATCTGGCGGGACAGGTGGCGGTGACCACTTCGGTAGTCAATCCGCGCGAGGATTTTGAGATCAACGCCCTGGGAACCTTCAATGTGCTGGAGGCGGCGCGCCTTTCGGGGCGCAACCCGGCCTTCATTTACGCTTCGACGAACAAAGTTTACGGCGGGATGGAAGACGTGCGCGTGGTGGAAGAACCCACCCGCTATGCTTATGCCGACTACCCTTACGGGATCCCTGAAACCCACCCGCTGGACTTCCACTCGCCTTACGGCTGCTCGAAGGGCTGTGGCGACCAGTACGTGCGCGATTATGCGCGCATCTACGATCTGCCCACGGTGGTGTTCCGTCAGAGCTGCATCTACGGACCGCGCCAGTTCGGCGTGGAAGACCAGGGCTGGGTGGCGTGGTTCGCCATCGCCACCCTGACGGGCAAGCCCATCACCGTTTACGGCGACGGCAAGCAGGTGCGGGATGTGCTGTATGTGGAAGACTTGCTGAATGCCTATGACGCCGCAGTGGCCCAAATTGACCACGCTGCGGGGAAAGTGTTCAATGTGGGCGGCGGGGCCGAGAACATATTGGCCATTTGGACGGAATTTGGCCCGCTGCTGGAGAAGCTGGCGGGGAAGACGCTGCCCACCGCGCGCGGCGATTGGCGCCCCGGCGACCAGCGCGTGTTCGTCGCGGACGTGCGCAAGACCGATGCCGAGTTGGGCTGGCGCCCGCGGGTGGGCGTGGAAGAAGGCATCCGCCGCCTGTACCAGTGGGTACAGCAAAATCCTGGCCTGTTCGAGGGGTAACCAATCCAGCTTATGCGAATCCTTGTCGTCCTAACCTACTACCGCCCGCACATCAGCGGGTTGACCATCTACGCCGAGCGGTTGGCCAAGGCCTGGGCGCGGCGCGGACACCAGGTGACCGTGCTGACTTCGCAGTACCAGCCCGATTTGCCGCGTGAAGAAGTGCTGGAGGGGGTGCGAATTGTGCGCGCGCCGGTGGCTTTCCGGCTGAGCAAAGGCGTGATCATGCCCACTTTTGGAGCATTGGCCAGCAAGCTGGTGCTGGAGCACGACGTGATCCAGTTGCACCTGCCGCAGTTCGACGCGGCGGGGGTGGCCTTGCGCGGGCGGCTTCTGCGCAAACCGACGGTGATCACCTACCACTGTGACCTGCGCATGCCCTCCGGTGTGGTGAGTTGGGCTGCCAATCAGGCTGTGCGAGTGATGAACAACCTGGCGGCGCTCTCGACGCACCGCATTGTCACCTACACCGAAGACTACGCTAAGAACTCGTCCTATCTGAAACGCTATTTGCGCAAGCTCTACGTTATTCCGCCGCCGGTGGAGCTGCCGGAGGTGAGCGCAGAAGAGGTGAAGGCCTTTGGCGAGAAGCACAATCCCGATGGGCGTGGTCCGATCATTGGCATGATGGCGCGCTTTGCCACCGAAAAGGGTGTGGAAATTCTCATGCGAGCGCTGCCCAAGATTTTGCAGATCCATCCGAAGGCGATGGTGTGGTTTGGCGGGCCGTATCAGAACATCATGGGCGAAGAGCAGTACTGGGCGCGGCTTGCCCCAGAGCTGGAGCGACTGCAAAAAGAGGGCAGTTGGCGCTTTTTGGGGGCGTTGGACCCACGCCAGGCGGCGGCCTTTTTTGCCAACATCGACCTGCACGTGCTGCCCAGCTTGAACTCGACCGAGGCGTTTGGCCTGGTGCAGATCGAGTCCATGCTCAACGGGGTGCCTTGCGTGACCTCCAACTTGCCGGGGGTGCGCATACCTGTGAAGCGGCACGAGATGGGGCGTATCTTTGAGATCGGTGACTCGGACGGGCTGGCTGCTTCGGCGCTGGAAGTGCTGGCGGACGTGAATAAATTCCGCCGCCCGGCTGGGCCGATTGCTGAGATGTATTCTCCGGATGCGATTGCAGTTGAATATGAAAAAATGTTTGCCGAAATGCGCGGCGAGTTAATGGTAGAAGGGTAGGGTGGGATGAAAGATTACTTGTGGCTGAACCTGAAGGATTTACCGTACTTTCGCGGCGTGCTGCGGGCCGTAGAATCGCGCTTCTACCAGGATTTTGACCTGACCGGCCCGGTTTTGGATTTGGGCTGTGGGGATGGCGACTTTGCTATGGTCACCTTTGACCAGGGCCTGGATGTGGGCGTGGACCCGTGGACGGGGCCGGTGCGTAAGGCGGTCAAGCTGGACGTGTACCGCATGGTGGTGCAGGGTTCGGGTGACACCCTGCCTTTTGACGCGGGCTATTTTACCAGCGCGGTGAGTAATTCGGTACTGGAGCACATCCCCGACCTGGACGCGGTGCTGGTGGACCTGGCGCGCGTGCTGAGACCGGGAGCGTTGTTCCTGTTCTGCGTGCCCAACCAGAATTTCTTGCCAAACTTATCGGTATCGAACTTCTTCGACCGGATTGGCTTGCGCGGGTTGGGGAACGCCTATCGGGCGTTCTTCAACAGGATTTCCCGCCACCACCACTGCGATGATGTACCCACCTGGACGGCGCGCCTGGAGCGGACCGGCTTCAAGTTGGAGCAGAGCTGGGATTACTTCTCGCCCAAAGCGCTGCACGTGTTGGAATGGGGCCACTACCTGGGGCTGCCTTCGCTGGTGGCACACGGCTTGTTCCGCAAATGGATTCTGGCGCCGGTGAAGTGGAACCTGGCGCTGACCCGAAAACTGGTCGAGTGGGTGTATACCAGCGAGCCGAAACATCCCAAGGGTTCGTATACATTTTATGTTGCCCGCCGCGCGGGATAACCACTATACTTGTTTTGACCTTCTAGCATCCCAATACACAGCGAGAGTCATATGGATGAGCCGAGTGTTCTTGATTACCTCAAAGCAAAACTAAACCCCTTTAGCAAAGAGAAGATTGTCATTCCGGCTGTAAGGCCGGAGCCGCAAGATGGGGATAGGTTGATCGCGGAGGCTGAGATTGAGCCAGTTGTGCCCGTCGCGGTGACCCAGGTTGAAGAGGCTACGCTGCCCGCGCCTGTTGCGGTTGTCAAAGCGCCGGCGTTACCCTGGCCCTGGCGCACAGCGATCGCTTTGATTGCTGCGCTCATGGCGCAGTCGCTGCTCGAGCCGCCGGCCCGTCACCTGGAAATTAGCCTGGCTTTGTACTTGCTGGCGGCTGTATTGGCGGTGTGGGCTTTCTGGCGGGGCGAGTTGAAGTTGGCCCAGCGGCCGGATGAATCTGACCAGCCAATGGTGCTGCCGAGGATGGTAAACTGGCGTCTGTTCATGCTGGCCGGTTCGGTGATCTTGCTGCTTTTGGGCTTTGCTTTTTTCAAAGACAATCGCTTCACTACCTGGAACGTGATGTTGTGGTTGTCGTCGTTGGGGCTAGCAATCATCAGCCTGCTGCCTCGTGAAAGGCGAGCCGTTCGCCCAAAAATTGAACAGCCTACCGAGATTCGTTTGAACGGTTGGATGCTATTGATTGTTTTCGTACTGGCTTTTGCAGCTTTATTCCGCTTTATTGATTTATCCGGTATTCCGGGCGAACCGTTCAGTGACCACGCCGAAAAATTATTGGACGTGGGTGACATACTGAATGGTCAGAGACCGGTCTTTTTTCCGCGTAATACCGGTCGCGAAGCCTTCCAAATGTACCTGACCGCTTTTATTGCCACCTTTTTGGGTACCGGCTTGAGCTTCATGAGCTTGAAAATCGGCACGGCGCTGTGCGGATTCTTTACGCTGCCGTTCATTTATCTGACCGGCAAAGAGATGGGTAACCGCTGGGTTGGGCTGCTGGCTATGCTCATGGCGGGGATTGCTTATTGGCCGAATGTGATTTCGCGCATCGGCCTGCGCTTTCCGATATACCCGCTGTTCGCGGCGCCCATGTTGTACTTTCTGCTGCGCGGGTTGCGCACCCGGAAGATCCAGGATTTCATCCTGTCGGGTATTTTCCTGGGAGTAGGCCTGCACGGGTACAGCCCGGCGCGTTTTCTGCCGTTCGTGGTGGTAGCTGCCGTTGCCATTTACTTGCTGCACCGGCAGTCGAAGGGCAACCGTGTTCAGGCCATGATGGGCCTGTACGTGCTGGCCTTCATCTCTTTGATCATCTTCTTGCCGCTTATGCGCTATTGGTTCGATAACCCCGATTGGTTCTCATATCGGGCGCTGACCCGACTGACGGAAAGCGAACGGGCGATTCCCGTGCCGATGTGGCAGGTGTTCTTTTCCAACCTGTGGAAGGCCTGGGTCATGTTCTGGTGGGATAACGGCAGCATTTGGGTACACTCTATCCCCAAGCGTCCCGCGCTGGATGCAGTCACCGGTGGGCTTTACTTCTTGGGGACGGTTTTGGTGGCGGCGCGTTATGCGCGCCGGCGGCACTGGCTGGATTTGTTCCTGCTGGTGTCGGTGCCCCTGTTGATGATGCCGTCGATCCTGTCGCTGGCTTTTCCCGAAGAAAACCCCTCTCTCAATCGAACTGGGGCGGCCATTATTCCGGTGTTCATCATCGCGGCGATTGGACTGGAAGGTTTCTTGCGGGCCATCAACCAGCGCTTCAAAACTACTCCATTGCGGCAGTGGCCTACCTTCGTTATCGGTCTCTACCTGATCATGCTTATGTCGATGCAGAATTACACATTGGTCTTCGATACGTTTAAGACCCAGTTTATGAACGGGGCATGGAACACCTCGCAGATCGGCAAAGTGGTGTATGGCTTTGCTACATCCATTGGCACTTACGATACGGCTTACGTGATCCCGTACACGCATTGGGTAGATACTCGCCTGGTGGGCATTCAAGCCGGGTTCCCGGAGCGCGATTATGCGCTGCCGATGGAGCAGATTGCGTTGACCGCCGCCGACCCGCGCGCCAAGTTGTTCATATTCCGCCCCGATGACCAGAACACCTACATTGAATTGCTGCGGGTGTACCCCAATGGAAATATTAGCCAATATACGTCCGAAACTGCGGGCAGAGACTTTATGATTTACTTTGTGCCGGCGAGCCAGTAGAGGGATGGAAAATATGGGTGACATGAACCTAGACTCACAACCAGAACAACCTGTGAACGAAACCCCGTTGGAGCAGCCTGCCCTGGCCAGCGTTGAGCCTGCCGCCGAACCGGCCCCCCAGCCAAAATCCGGGTCGCTTTCGCTGGCCTGGGACATTTTATTGATTGGCATCTTGATTCTGGGAGCCTATTTCCGCTTTGTAGGCGTGAATTGGGACGAAAACCAACACCTGCATCCCGATGAGCGCTTCCTGACCATGGTTGCCAGTGGAATTACCTCAGAAGGAAATGAGGGGCGCTATTTCGATACCGCTACCTCGACCCTCAACCCCAATAACCGCGGTTATGGCTTTTATGTGTACGGAACGCTGCCGTTGTTCATGGTGCGCATTACCGGTGAACTGTTGGAGCAAACCGGCTACGATGAGATTTTCCTGGTGGGCAGGCAGTTGTCTGGATTCATGGACTTGCTGACCATCTTGTTGGTGTACTTTATTGCTAACCGGTTGTATCATAAGCCGCGCCTGTCGCTGCTGGCGGCGGCTTTCACTGCGTTTGCGGTGCTTCAAATTCAACTTTCGCATTACTGGACCACCGACACCTTTAGCAATACTTTTGCTATTTTAGCCATTTACTTCGCGGTGCGGATTCTGCCCGTGGATGGAAAACCAGTAGGGCCTGAGAGCAAAGCGGGCGATTCGTGGATCAACGGCTTGTGGCGGCATTGGGGCACGCTGATCCCCTATGCATTGTTCGGTGTTGCCATGGGCTGGGCGCTGGCGAGCAAGATCAACACCGCGCCGTTGGTGGTGCTGCTGCCGGGCGCAGCCTTGATCAGTTATCTCAAGCTCAACAGCGAGCAGCGCGAGCATCTGGCAAGCACATATCTACGCAATTTGGTGATCGCGGGCATTTTGTGCTTGCTGACCTTCCGCATCTTCCAACCCTATGCGTTTACCGGCCCGACATTCTTCCACGTTATTCCCAGCCAAAAATGGATTGACACGATGGAAGATCTGGCGGCACAAAGCGGCGGAGATGTGGACTTCCCGCCTGCTTTGCAATGGGCGCGCCGTCCCATCTGGTTCTCGGGACAAAACATGATCGTGTGGGGATTGGGCTTGCCTTTGGGTTTGTTGAGCGTCGCGGGTTTCCTGTGGATGGGACGACGGGTGTTCATTAAGGGCGAGTGGCATAAACATGCCCTGCTGTGGGGTTGGACGGGGGTGTACTTCGTCTGGCAGTCTACGCTGCTGTCACGGACCATGCGTTACCAGTTGTTGATCTATCCCACGCTGGCGATCATTGCCGCCTGGGCGGTGTTTGCGCTGTGGGAAAAGGGAAAGCAACGCGGATCGTCGTTTATGAAGGCCGCCGCGGCGCTTACCGGAGCCGTCGTATTGTTAGGCACCTTCGCGTACGCCTATGCATTCACGCGCATTTATGCGCGCCCGATGACCCGCGTGGAGGCCAGCCGCTGGATTTACCAGAATATCCCTGGGCCGCTGACCCTGGAGATGGAGACAACCGACGGGACTGCCAACCAGCCCCTGCCTTACCAAATTGGCGAGCGGCTGTTGGCGGAAGAACCCATCACCATTGCCTTTACGCCCCAGAAAGCGGGCACCTTTAGCAGCCTGAGTTTTGACCACATTCGCGACCAGATATACGTCACCGAGTTGAAGACGATGCTGATCACGCTGCGCGATGGCGATAACCGGGAGGCCGTGCTGGCCTCGGCGGTGGTTCAAGATACTTTCGCAGAGGAAGGTAGTGACCGAGGGCGCAGTTTCACCTTTAACATGGAACCGGCAGTGGAAGTACAGGCCGGGCACAGCTACGTCCTGGTTTATGAGTTGTTGAACCCAGGCCAGTCTGTAGACCTGATTGGGCAAATGCGCATGGCGATTGTGTCGGAAGAAGGCACTTATAAGCAAGCCTTGCCGGACCCCATGAAAACCATGACCGTTGGGTCCAACTACGAAACTTATTTCAGGGCAGGTTATTCGGGCGAGCTGAATGCCGTCAATGTACGCAGGATTCTGGATTTGGAAAACCTGCCTGATGAAAAGACATTGCGCCTGTCGGTGCTGAGCCCGGAGGACAATGTCCTCCAGCCCCTGGCTGAAGTCGAAGTGACCAGCAGCTTCCAGGCGCAGGACGATATCAAGGGCGAGCCGTATCGCTTTGAGTTTGCTACGCCGGTTGTGCTTGAGGCGGACAAACAATACACCCTGCGCCTCGAGATGGTGGAAGGCCCTGGACGGTTGGCTGTTTACGGCAACGTTCCGGTGAACGAGAGCAGTTGGGACGATGCGCTGCCCATCGGCCTGGATGGTTACAGCCCTTATGATTACAACCTGGGGCTGTATCGCAGCGATCTCAACTTTGAGATGTATTGGGACGACAACGCAGACAAGCTGGACCGCTTCCTGAACAACCTGGATAACGGTGATTATATATTCATCAGCTCAAACCGCCAGTGGGGTACTACCACCCGCGTGCCTGAGCGTTACCCGCTGACCACGCAGTACTACCGCAGCCTGATCGGCTGCCCGGCGGAGGAGGATATCCTCGATTGTTACCGGGTGGCTGAGCCGGGCATGTATGAAGGTGAATTGGGCTTTGAACTGGTTGCCGTGTTCCAGTCCGACCCGAACCTGGGCAGTTTGCGCTTCAATACGCAGTTCGCCGAAGAAGCCTTTACCGTTTACGATCACCCTAAGGTGTTGATTTTCAAGAAGACAGCCGACTATGATCCAGTAGCGGTGAGGGATATTCTGGAAAGCGTGGATCTATCGCAGGTTGTGCGCGTCATTCCCGGAAAAGCCAAGACTTACCCGGCTAATTTGCTGCTGCCTTCCGACCGGCTGGCAGAACAACTTGCAGGGGGGACCTGGGCGGAGTTGTTTGACCGGGACGGGCTGCTGAACAAGTACCCCCTGGTAGGGCTGGTGGTCTGGTATCTGGTGATTAGCCTGTTGGGTTGGGTTAATTATCCTCTGGTACGGTTGGCGCTGCGCGGGCTGCCGGATAAGGGCTTCCCGCTGACCAAGATCGCTGGGATGATGC
>JAEXTI010000477.1 GCA_023406965.1 Chloroflexota bacterium | reverse complement strand
CTCTATACCAACGTCCTCACTATCCTCGATCTGGCCGGGCTGCCCGTGCTGGCCGAGGAGCGCGGCGACGACCACCCTCTGGTCATCGCCGGCGGGCACGCCGCCTTCAACCCCGAGCCCATGAGCGCTTTTGTCGATGCCTTTGCCATCGGCGAGGGCGAAGAGGTGATCCATGAGATCATTGAAGCGCATCAATCCTGGAAAGCCTCCGGTGAAACCCGCGATGGTCTCTGGCCTCGCCTGGCGGCTGTACCAGGCGTCTACGTCCCGCGCCTCTACGCGGTGGAGCAGGATGCCAACGGCATCATTGCCACCATCCGCGCCACCCATCCCGCCGCCCCACAGGCGGTCACCAAGCGCGTGGTAGGACAACTTCCTCCGCCGGTAACCCGCCTGCTGGTTCCTTCCATCGACATCGTCCACAACCGCATCGCTATAGAGATCATGCGCGGCTGCACCCGCGGTTGCCGCTTCTGTCAGGCCGGCATGATTAACCGACCCGTGCGCGAGCGCTCGGTAGAAGAAATCCTTGCCGCCGTCGAAGACGCCCTGACACATACCGGCTACGAAGAAATTGGCCTCCTCTCCCTGGCCTCTTCAGACTATACGCATATTCAGGAATTGGCCGATGCTGTCACTGAACGCCTCGCCAGCCGTAAGCTCTCCGTCTCCCTGCCCTCCTTGCGCATCGAGTCCTTCTCCGTCGACCTCATGGATCGCCTCAAAGAACTCAAACCCGGCGGAGGCTTCACCCTGGCTCCCGAAGCCGCCACCGAGCGCATGCGCCAAATCATCAACAAACCCATCAGCAAGGCTCAACTCATGGAAACGGTCGAAGCCGTTTTCTCGCGCGGTTGGAACAGCGTCAAGCTGTACTTCATGATCGGCCATCCCGATGAAACCCTCGAAGATGTGCAAGCCATCATCGACACCTGCAAAACCGTTCTGGCAATTGGCCGCCGGCATGTAGGCGGGCGCGCCAAGGTCAGCGCCGGGGTCAGCACCTTCATCCCCAAGCCCCACACCCCCTTCCAATGGGTGGCTTGCGATTCGCTCGAACAGATCCGCGCCAAGCAAAACCTGCTCCGCGAGGGTCTGCGCAACCCGGGCTTCAAGCTCAGTTGGGTCAAGCCCGAGATCACCTTCCTCGAAGCCTGGCTTTCCCGCGGCGACCGGCGTACTGCCCAAGTCATTCATCGCGCCTGGCAGCTTGGAGCAAAATTCGACGCCTGGCAAGAGCACTACGACTACCAGCGCTGGCTGCAAGCCTTCGCCGATTGCGGTCTCGACCCCTTCTCTTACAGCCTCCGCGCTCGCGACCTCGATGAAATCCTGCCCTGGCAGCACATCAGCAGCGGCGTGCGCATGGATTACCTCAAGGAAGAATTCCGCCGCAGCCAATCCGGCGAGCTGCGCGAAGACTGCCGCGACGGTTGCTTTGCCTGCGGCATCCTCCCCAACTTTAACGACCTGCGCGCCGAACTGCCCATCGACGCCTGGAAGTGCCCGCCCGTCAAACGCCGCCGTGCTGTAAAAGTGGAGGTTGCCTGATGGCCCCGCCTTCTCCCACCCTCACCCGCTACCGTGTGTCCTACACCCGCGGACCCGAAATGCGCTACGTCAGCCTGCTGGACCTGCAACTGGTCTGGGAGCGCACCTTCCGCCGCTCGGGCCTGCCCGTGGCTTACAGCCAGGGCTTCAGCCCCCATCCCCGTTTTCACATGGCCTCCCCGCTGCCCCTGGGTTTTACCTCCCGCTGCGAGCTGGCCGACATCTGGCTGAACGAGCCCCTGCCCACGCCTAAAATCGGCTCCGACTTGCAAGAAGCCGCTCCGCCCGGCCTGACCATCGATTGCGTGGAAGAAGTGCCCCTCTCTCTGCCTGCTTTACAGACCTTGGTGCGCGTGGCCGAATATGAAGCCGTCTTCCCCTTCGGTGCGCCGCTGGCCGGGCAAGAACAGTTCGAAGCGCCTGGCGTCGTAACCGAATCCGACGTTACCGCCTTCTTGAGTGCCGAAAGTATCATTCGCGAGCGGCGCGGCAAGCAGTACGATTTGCGCTCCCTGGTTGAATCCATCGAGTTGTGCTCCGACGGCAGCTTGTTCATGCGCCTTTCGGCCCGCGAAGGCGCCACGGCCCGCCCCGAAGAAGTCCTTTCCGCCCTGGGCCTCGACCCGTCCCAGGCAAGAGTCGAACGCACCCGTTTGATCCTGGCTGATTGACCCGGAGGAAAAGAATGTCTGCCTCTTTCCAATGCCCAAAATGCGGAGCGCCCCTGGATGTGCCCGCCAACCCTGGCGCCACTATTCGCTGCCCCGACTGCTCCAACTCGGTCATCGTTCCCCGCGATCTGCGCGACGGCAACGAGGATGAATGGATCGAACTGAACCTGGCATCTCTCACTGGTGACCCGGAAAAGATCCAGGCGATGCGCAACGCCATGCTGGAAGGCAACAAGATTGAGGCCATCAAGATTTTCCGCCAGCTCTACGATGTAGACCTTGCGCAAGCCAAAAACATGGTCGAAGATTTGATGGACGGCAAAATCGTCCGCTTTCAACGCCCCGGAACAGTCTCTTTCAGCACAACCTCCGTCACCTTTGGAGAAACCTCTGGGGTGCAAGGGGCACGCTTACAAGAAGCCTTGCGGGCAGGCAACAAAATCGAAGCCATCAAAATCTACCGTGAAATGACCAACGTCGGCTTAAAAGAAGCTAAGGACGCCGTTGAGCTCATGCAGGCCACTCTGGGAACTCCTAGGGGGCCTTCCCAACCTGCAATCCCCCCCAACCCACAATCCACCCGCCAGGTAAAGCGTTTTGTGGGCTGCCTGTTGGCATTTATCTTGTTAACTACCTTGTTCACCATAGGAATCGTCCTCTTTGCGGTCAATCAGGCATCCGATGTGGCCAGTAATGCCATCGTCGCCGTCAGCACCGAAGTCGCACTCGCCACACCGCTCCCCACCCAGGACCCCAGCTTCGCCCCCCTCGCCTTGCGCGTCGGTAAAGAAGGTGTGTGCGGCGGCTGCTTCGAAGATCTTCGCAGCGTGGCCCAGGCCCCCGATGGTACCATTTATGCCACCGACTACGAAGGCGGGCGCATTCAGGTGTTCGACGCGCAGGGCAACTTCGTCACCCAATGGAACACCCAAACCCAAGGCTACACCAATGCCCTGGCAGTGGGGCAGGACGGCAGCCTGTTCATCGCCCAATCCGGACACTTGCTGCGTTACCAGCCCGATGGCGCCTTCATCGAAGAGTGGCTGGTCGAAGGCGGCGACGGCTTTGATGACGTTTGGCCGCTGGCCAACGGCGGCATGGCTGCCTTCCGCTACACCGTCCAAGGCGACGACCTGGCCGTTTTTGATGCCCAGGGCAACCTGGATTTGTACATCC
>JAEXTI010000455.1 GCA_023406965.1 Chloroflexota bacterium | reverse complement strand
AACCTGGATGTGCTCTCCGCGCAGCCTGCCCCGGCGGACACCCTGGAATTCATCCGCGCCTGTCCGGCGGACGTGCTCTTTGAAAACACCCCCGTCAACCATCACACCGGCCAACCCGCCATCGACTACCTGCGCGCCGGGCTGGAAGCCGGGATGCACGCCGTGACGGCCAACAAAGGCCCGGTGGTGCATGGACACGACCTGCTCACCCGCTTGGCCGCGGAGAAGGGCCGCCGCTTCCTGTTTGAGTCCGCGGTCATGGACGGCGCGCCAATCTTCTCTCTGTTCCGCGGGCCGCTGCCCGCCGCCGAATTGCGCGGTTTTGTGGGCATCCTCAACTCGTGTACCAACCTGCTGCTGGAGCTCATGGAGCAGGGCAGCAGCTTTGAAGAGGCTGTGGCTTATGGTAAATCCATCGGCATCACCGAAACTGACCCCAGCGCCGACATCGACGGCTGGGACGCCGCCATCAAGGTGGCCGCGCTGGCAACAGTGGTGATGGGCGAGCCGCTCAAGCCTCAAGAGGTGCTGCGCGAGGGCATCCGCGAAATCACCCCAGAGATGCTGAAAGAAGCCCTGGCTGACGGGCAACGCTGGAAACTGGTCTGTTCCGCCCGCCGCGAAGAAGGCAAGCTGGTGGGGCGAGTGGAGCCGCAGCGCGTCTCGGCCGGGTCGCCGCTGTATAGCATCGGCGGGACCAGCTCGTATGTGCAGTTTGAGCTAGATACCCTGCCCGGATTGGGCATTGTGGAGAGCGACCCCGGCCCCGAGACCACCGCCTATGGGCTGCTGGCAGATTGGATCAACGCCGCACGGGGGATGTAAGTCATGCCGATTGTTCTGTTTGATGTGGACAGCACCCTGCTGACCACCGGAGGGGCGGGAAAATCGGCTCTCATGCGCAGCCTGGCGCAGGCGTACCACCCGGTAGAACCGCCGCCCGGTTATTCGCTGGCAGGCAAGACCGACCCGGCTGTGCTGAGCGAGGTGCTGGCCGCGGCAGGGGTCAAGGATGGTCGCGTCCAGGAACTGGTGGAGCGGGCCTTGCAGGTCTACCCGGCCATTTTGGAAGAGGAACTGGCCCAGGCCGGGACGACTCAGCCCTGCCCCGGCGTGCCTGTGCTGCTGGCGGCGCTTTCACAAATGCCCGAGATAGAGCTGGGCCTTTTTACGGGTAATCTGCGGGTTGGGACGCTGACCAAGCTCCGCGCTGCCGGGTTAGATGGCTTTGCCTGGCGCTGGTTTGCCTGCGGCGACGGCCTGCCCGACAAGACCCAGGTGCTGGCCCGTGGGTTGGCCGAAATGCGTGCGGAGCGGCCCGGTTTGGACGCCGGGCAGGTGCTGGTGGTGGGCGACGCGGAGGGCGATGTGCGGGGCGGCAAGCTGCACGGTGCGCGAGTTTTGGGCACGGCTACAGGCGCGCTGACCCCGGCAGAACTGCTGGCGTTAGGCGCGGACCATGCCGTGAAGGATTTGAGCGACACCGCCGGGCTGGTGCGGTGGATTCTGTCCGCATCTACACGGTAGGTGAAGGACTCATCTCCCGCAGGACGATGGGCTCCTGGCGGCGCACCGGCTCAGCATTGCGAACCAGGAACCTTTTGAGGGCGTCTGGTTTGATGTTAAGCGTTGCCAGCGCCTTGGGCGTATAGGCAACGGTTTCAATTTCGTACAGGCCGTTATCGGGGTCTTCGAACTCTGGTCCACAGCGTCGCTCGGGATGCATTTCGAGCAGCGTGCAGGTATAGTACAGGGTCTTGACCCCGCGCTCATCTTCCAGCTTGATAATGGGCTGCTTGACCTTGATGATTGCGCCAAGTTCTTCACTGAGTTCTCGATGCAGCGCTGATTGTAAATCCGGGTCGTCGTCTTCCACGCCTCCGCCGGGTGCAACCCAATATACCGGCACGTCTGGGCGTGTCCGTTTGATCAAAACCAACTCCCCCTTGCCATCCAATAGAATGGCTCGAACAGAAAATGGTTTTCTCGGCATATTGCTCCCCAATACATACCGTGAGATTTGGCGGCCTGATGGATGAATTGTAGCGGTAAACAGGCATTCCCAGGATACATTATTTATGACGCATTTTGCTTCCAAAAGTTACGCGCCTCGCATACAATCAGGGTATGTCTGAAGCTTACCTTTTTACATCCCTCCTGCTTTCAGCCGGAGACGATCCTTTGACTGCTTTGTGTCGTAAAAGCGGGCTGCGCCCCGAACGAATTGAAGTGCTGCAGCGCATCAACTCGCCGGAAACGGCTCCCTCTATCGATATACCCGTGCTTGATTGGCCCGCCGCGCCGCTGCTGGATCATTTCGTCTTGCAGCAGGTTTGCGCGGCGTTGGAATTTGGAAGGCTGGAATTGGCTGCGCTGTGCCAAACCCAGGGTGACCAGACCGTGGCAACACTCCTGGGCGGACCGTCGGTGGTGGGGCGATACAACCTGCCGCCTGAAGTGCGCTTGCAGCCCCTATCCGTTCTGCCCGGCGGCGCAGAATTCCTTCCCCGCATGGCTGCCGCGGCGATTGGCTTGCTGCCGCAAGACGAGCGCATTACACACCTGGCGGGCGATGTGACCGTCGAGGCTCTGCCGCTCT
>JAEXTI010000448.1 GCA_023406965.1 Chloroflexota bacterium | reverse complement strand
GTGATAAAGGCGTGTACTTTTGCTTTGTCTTCTTCGCTCAGCGGTCCGGAATCCGGCGAACCGGCGCGCCCATCCACCTGCCCGATACGTTCCAGGGTTGATTCGAGCACTTCCACCGCCGAAACTTTGCGGGCGCGCAGCAGTTGTACGAGTTCAAGAGCAGAAAGGTCGCAGAGTTCCATGGCCTAGTCCAGTTTGGTGGTGGGAATGTCGGGCACGATGATATAGCCGTCGTCGAATTGCGGCGCCTGTTGGAAGATTTCTTCGGGCTTTTCGGTTGGCTTCCATTCGTCCTTGCGCGGCAGTTGGCTGATGGCGGTGGTGTAGGGCACGCCGCGCGCGGCGACCGGCAGGGCTTCATCCAGCGGAATGGCTTCCAGTTCGTGGATGGCTTTGAGCTGGTTATTGAGCTGGCGGCGCAAGTATTCGGCTTCTTCAGGACTCAATTCCAGCGCGGCCAGGTCGACCAGGTGGGCAAAAATTTCGGGAGTAATCGCATCGCTCATAGGTGTTTGTCCCTTCGGGGGAGTGTGCTGTCAGTATATCTGAGAACCGCCTCCTGTCAAGCAAATTGGTACGGCCTGCGCACAAAAAGAGGATGCGGCACGTTTGCGCCGCATCCTCCTGCTAACATTGATCCGGGTAATTGCGAGATTACTCTGCGCGCTTGCCCACCTTGGAATCGATCATGAACAGGCCGTTGGTCGAGTCGCCGACCATCTTGAGTTTTTCGACGATTTCGGTGGCGTTCTTCTCTTCTTCCACCTGCTCATCCACAAACCAGTTCAAGAAGACCTGGCTGGCATAGTCATTTTCTTTCTGGGCCACGGCATACATGTGATGAATGCGGGCAGTGACGCCTTCTTCGTGTTTCAGGACCTGCTGGAAAACTTGCAGAGGCGTGCCGTAGTCGGCTGCGGGCTGCTCAATGCCCTGGAGGACCACCTTGCCGCCGCGGTCGTGAATGTGCTCGTAGAACTTCAGGGCGTGTTCCTGCTCTTCGCCCGCCTGCATCTTCATCCAGGTGGCGAAACCGCCCAGATTGGCGGATTCGAAATGCGCGGCCATTGCCAGGTACAGATAAGCCGAGTCCAACTCCAGCTTGATCTGCAGATTCATTTCATCCAACATGGTTTTGCTCAGCATACGAACTCCTTATGTGTCAAATTGTCCGGAAACCGGTGTGTTTCGTAATCAACAGTTTAATTATATTTTCTTTCGCCGAATTATCAAGTTTATCCGCTGGTTCTTAGAAAACGCTTATATTCCGCGGCGGCTCCCAGTTCAACGGATATCATCCAACCCAGACGTTTGGGAGATGCCCAACGCGGTCAGCGCTCCGCCAAAAAACAAACGCACAAACATGTGGTGCATTTCGTCGGGTGTATACGGCTGATCTTCTTCCAGCCACCAGGCCAAAAACGAAAGCAGCGCTCCGGCAAGGTAATTGCTAAACACATCCAGAGGCACGGGCGGCTGGTAATTGGAGCCGAGCCGCGCCAGGCGCGGCTGTAACAGCGACATGGATGTTTCGCGAATGATTTGCTGGATGCGGGCTGTGGCCCGCGAAGCCACCTCGCCGCGCAAGATGGTGCGAAACAGGTCAGATTGATCGGCGGCGTACTGGAAAACCTGGCGAATGACCACGTTGGGGCCGCTGTGCACGCTGCTGTCCATTACATCCGGGGAAACCTGGTCGATCTGCGCAATTAAATCGGAGGCTACCACCTCGATGCTTTCGAGGAGGAGTGATTCTTTATCGTGGTAGTGCAGGTAGAACGTGGCGCGGCCCAACTCGGCCCGGTTGGTAATGTCTTCGATCGTGATAGCGTCGTAGCCTTTCTCACGTACCAACGCAAAGAGCGCCTCGCGGAGGTTGCGACGGGTTCGTTGTACACGGCGGTCATACTTGTTCAAGCGCTTCTCCGAATTGATTTTCAGGTCCCCTTGTTTGCAATTTTTGTTACTACTCAGCCTTTGGGAAAAGAGGCCGAATTTTCTACCAAGGCCTGAGTAGTTTGCAATTTTCTTAACTAATTCTAATTGACATCCCGAATGAGCGGTTTTATAATAGACGGGCTGTCTATTATTGGATACTGTGTTTATTTTACCATATTTGGAGGACGGGTGACAGAAACCCGCGATAATTCTCACGAACAACCCCCTTCTCATCAGCCCTTAATCCGGCTGCGGGATGTGGTGAAAGACTACCCTTCCAGCGCGGGCCCTGTGCGCGCCCTGGATTCGATCAACCTGGATATTTACCCCGGCGAACTCATCGGTGTAATTGGGCGTTCGGGAGCCGGAAAGACTACCCTGGTCAACATGGTTAGCGGCACCGACACAATCACCTCCGGCGAGGTGATCGTGGACGGGCTCTCCATTCACCAACTGGGCGAATCAAAGCTGGCCCTCTGGCGCGGGCGTAACATGGGTGTTATCTACCAGTCTTTCCAGCTTTTGCCAGGCCTCAACCTGCTGGATAATGTCATGCTGCCGATGGATTTTTGCGGCACGTTCCAGCGCCGCCGCAGCCGCGACCGCGCCCTGGAGCTGCTCCGCGACGTGGAGCTAGAAGAACACGCCTACAAGCGGCCCTACGACATCTCGGGCGGGCAGCAGCAGCGCGTGGCCATTGCCCGAGCCCTGGCCAACGATCCAAAAATTCTGGTGGCCGACGAGCCAACCGGGCGCCTGGATTCCGTCACCGCCGAGACCATCTTCCAGGTCTTTGAGCAACTGGTGCGCAAAGGCAAAACCATCTTGATGGTCACGCACGACCAGTCCCTGGCCCAGCGCATGGATCGCGTTCTGGCGATGATCGACGGTAGACTCACCGGCGCAGAGGTGATTGAATGAACGCCAACGAACCGCTCCTCGAGCTTGATTCAATCGTCAAAACATTCAAAACCAGCGCGGGTGAAGTGACCGTACTCAAGAACATCACCACAAAAGTAGGTCAGGGAGAATTTGTCAGCGTCATCGGCAAGTCTGGCAGCGGCAAATCGACCCTGCTGAACATGATTACCGGCATCGACCACCCCACTACCGGCACAGTACAGATTGGCGGCCAGTACCTGCATAAGCTCAATGAAGGCCAGCTTTCGGTCTGGCGCGGCAAGATGATGGGCGTGGTATTCCAGTTTTTCCAGCTCCTGCCCATGCTCAGCCTGAACGAAAACCTGCTCCTGCCCATGGACTTTGCCCGCGTCTACCCGCCCTCAGAGCGGGATGCCCG
>JAEXTI010000436.1 GCA_023406965.1 Chloroflexota bacterium | reverse complement strand
CATTTTGACCGAACTTTTCAAAAACTGCAAGCCAAAAACAACCCCAGACCCACCCAAATCCGGGTGGCTTCTGAACGCCTGGGACTGGACTATGCCTTCCCGGAAGGATCGGGCGGGTTGCCTTTTCATCTGGCCAGCGTTGGCAAGATGTTCACGGCGGTGCTGGTGCAGCGACTGGCCGAGCGGGGAGCGTTCACTATTCAGGACCCACTGGTAAAGTTCTTTGCCCCGGCAGAGTTGGAAGGGTTGTTTGTCTTCAAGGGTGTTGATTATGCGCCGCAGGTGACGATTGAACACTTGCTCGGGCATACCTCGGGGCTCGCCGATTACTTTGAAGGTAAGACAAGGGATGGAAGGACGCTGATCAAAGATGTGCTGGAGAATCCCAACACGCATTGGACCCCGCAGGCACTAGTGGCGTTCACCCGGCTGAATCAGCAAGCCGTGGGCGTGCCGGGAAAAGTGTACAACTATTCCGATACGGGGTACATCTTGTTGGGGCAGCTCGTCGAGAAGATCAGCGGGAAAAGTTTTGACCAGAATTTGGCCGATGAGATATTCCTGCCTTTGGACATGCGCGATTCGTACCTGATGTTTTACTCGGAACCGGCCAACCCCAGGCAGCTAATCCAACCGATTTATTTTGGCAAGCAGGAAGTGAGCGGGTATGAGAGCCTGAGCTGCGATTGGGCGGGCGGAGGGATTGTTTCGTCGACGGACGACCTGCTCAAGTTTAGCCGGGCGCTGCGCGAAGGGCGGTTGATTCGGCCAGAGACGCTGGCGGGGATGGATGTGTGCCCGCACAAGTTCCAGCCGGGGATTTATTACGGCCTGGGCATGATGGAGATTCGCTTCAAGGATTTCTTCTTCTTGTTGGGTCGTTTGCCGAAGGTGAAGGGGCATATTGGGATCCTTTCAACGCATCTGTTTTATGATCCGACCACGGAAACGCACATCGTCATGAATTTTGGGGACACGTCGCGGATGGTCGAAAGCTTTAAGGCTTTGATTGAGATCGTGAGTGTGCTTCAGAAGCTGAAGGGGCCTGCTTGAGGTGTGCCTGGTCCCTTGAAAATTCAAAGGGGTGTACACTATGAATGCGGCGGAGGAAAATCCATGAGCGTAGGCATATTTACCGACAAGAAAATCCAGCCAACGGATTTGGAAGTAGAGCAGGCTGTGGGCACGCGGTGGAGTTTGTGGCAAGAGCTTATCCATTATCTTCGGGAAACCTACCCGGCGAGGGAAGACTTTAAATTCATGTACGGTAAGAATTATGGTTGGGCATTGCGTTTCCGTGTCCAATCTCAATTGCTTACATCCCTCTTCCCGGCAGAGGGGAACTTTCGGGCACAGGTCAACCTGGGTCCTGAGGGCGTGCAGACAACGTTGGGCATGGGCCTGGGGGAAAACGTCCACCGGGCGATTGATGCGGCCATACCGTACCCCGAGGGGCGCTGGCTGTTCATCACCGTAGATTCACCCGGCGATTTGGAGGATGTCAAAAAGCTTTTGGCGCTGCGAGTGAAGGAGAAACGCCTGGTAAAGGGTTGAGCGCGGGCCGGAGGGTTTTGACAGATGAGAAGTTCGGGTGAGTGAATTGGATATTTAAGATAATATATAGTAAAATTTTGCCGCGAGTAAAAATAAATCGGGCACAATCACAGCGCGCGCCGCAATCCGTGCCCCCTGTTGGCGGATAAAAAGAGGAAAAATGTCTTCGACCCTCAGCGTGAGTGATTACCTGATTGAGCGCTTGCAGGAAATGGGCGTGCGCCACGTGTTTGGTGTGCCGGGGGATTATGTGCTGAGCTTTTTCAAGAAGCTCTCTGAAAGCCCGCTGCAGGTGGTGAACACCTGCGATGAACAGGGGGCGGGTTTTGCGGCGGACGCCTATGCCCGCCTGAACGGGTTAGGCGTGGCATGCGTGACCTACGGAGTGGGTGGTTTGAAGGTGGCGAACACCACCGGCGGGGCTTTTGCCGAGATGGTGCCGGTTTTGGTCATCAGCGGCGCGCCGGGCAGGCAAGAGCGGTTGAACAACCCGCTGCTTCACCACCGCTCCAATCAGTTTGACACCCAGAAGAAGATCTTCGAACAGATCACGGTTGCGTCCGCCGAGTTGAATGATCCAGCCACTGCAATGGCGGAAATCGACCGTGTTCTGGATGCGATTATGCGTTTCAAGCGACCAGGATACCTGGAACTGCCGCGCGATATGGTGAATGCACCGCTCGAGCGGCAACCCAGACCGACCGCACCGGCGCAGCGCAGCGCTCCAGAGGCGTTGGCCGAGGCGCTGCGCGAGGCAACGGAGAAAATCGCCGCGGCCAAATGCCCGGTGATTATGGTCGGTGAGGAGGTTCACCGTTTTGGGTTGCAAGACCTGGTTTTGCGCCTGGCTGAGAAGACTCATATCCCTATGGCGGTTTCCATCCTGGGAAAATCGGCTGTTCCAGAGACGCACCCGTTGTACATGGGGGTGTATGCCGGCGGGTTGGGGGACGCTTCGGTGCGCGAATATTTTGAAAACAGCGACTGCCAGATTCTGTTGGGGGTATTGATGACCGATATGAACATGGGAGTCTACAGCGCCCAATTGGAACAGCGCAAGATCATTTCCGTCTCCAGCGAACAGATTGAGATTGAGCATCACTTCTATGACCAGGTGACTGCCCAGGATTTTCTGGATGGGCTTGCCAACGGGATTCTGTCCAAGCACAGCTATGCCTGGGCCAAGCCACCGTTGTTTTCCGCTGAGTTGGACCCTGCCCCGCCGGACCAGAAAATCACTGTGCAGCGCCTGTTCCAGCATATCAATGCTTTTCTGGACTGTGACATGGTGGTGATTTCGGACGTGGGTGATGCGCTCTTTGGGGCGATTGACCTGGTGACCTGCCGCTCGGCTCAGTTCCTCTCTCCTGCCTATTACACTTCGCTGGGATTTGCAGTTCCAGCCTGCATTGGCGCGCAGATCAATCATCCCGGCTTGCGCCCGCTGGTGCTGGTGGGTGACGGCGCCTTCCAAATGACCGGATTAGAGCTTTCAACCGTGGCCCGCTATCACCTCAACCCGATTGTGGTGGTGTTGAATAACGGCGGGTACGGTACCGAGCGCCCTATGATCGACGGTCCATTCAACGATGTGCTGAACTGGAATTATTCCAATTTGCCGGAGTTGTTGGGCGCGGGCAAAGGGTTCCGCGTGGAGACGGAGCAGGAACTGGCCCAGGCGTTGAAAGCGGCGCGCGAGAACACGGAGTCGTATTCGATCCTGGACGTCCGGCTTGCTCAGAACGATATCTCGCCGGCGCTGCAGCGCCTGACCTCGTCGCTGGGGCAGAGGGCGTAGACGGGGAGAGAAGCAATTAATCTGCGAGTGATCCTGGCGCAAAACTAGACCAACAGGTTGACTGCTGGTTGAGCGGAGAGGGTGGGATTCGAATAGCATCCCCCTTGTGGGGGCTCACGGTGACATCTGCATGAAAGCAAAAAGCTGACGGCTTATGGCTGTCAGCTTTTCTGCGGAGAGGGCCGCTTGCGCCCTCGGAGTGTTAAAACAAAACCAGCAGGTTGACTGCTGGTTGAGCGGAGAGGGTGGGATTCGAACCCACGGTGACGACAAGCGCCACAACGGTTTTCGAGACCGCCCCGATCGGCCGCTCC
>JAEXTI010000345.1 GCA_023406965.1 Chloroflexota bacterium | reverse complement strand
GGGTAACAAATCCGGTCCAGTCAAAACGGGTACCCTGATAAATTGTTCCGGGCCGGGCAACTTCAACCGACAGGCGGCGGCTGTTCAAGCGAATAGGGTCAAACGCATCAGTTGGCATAAGTTGCATGATCTCCCGGGAATTCGATTTTGGGGTACTGACAGGGCAAGCAGAGCATCGGTCAGGACAAGCCCAACCATGCTGAACCCCACCAGCCCCCCCATTATACCGGAGATTACAGATAGGCTTGTCAATTGGACTCTTGAATTTCTACTGACACCGGAATATCACCAGCTCCACGGTTCAAAACAACCTCAACCCAACACTTACTCCTTATGCAGCCTCTACGACTGACTCCTCTCCTAGCCGGGACCTACCGGTAAAGTGTAAATAAACAGTGGTTGCGACTGACCAGAGGAAAGGCATTAACGCGAAATTCACCAGAGCCATACCAATTTGAAAAACCGGTTTACTACCGGCATGATAAGCACCCATCATGAAACGCCAACCAATGATTTCAGTAAGTGGCACGCCGTCCAGCAAATGCGCAAGAGTGCTACAAAGCAACATCGGAAGAAGGTTAACGATCGCAAGTATGAAAATAAATCCAACAGACCCACCGAGATTCCGTGCGATCACCCGGATTGCCTTGCCAATACTGCTGAATACACCCTCATGATCAATCACATGGGCCAGTATCGCAAAGTAGGCGAATACACCATAAAACGCAGAAGATAAATTGATAAAAGAGAACATAAACTCACCCATCTTCATACCCGATTGGGCCGGAGGCGCAATCACCAGAATTGCAATCAACACTGGCAAGGCTACAACGCCGGCCAGCAAAGTGGACAAGATTAAAATTACCAAAACCCTCCACCATTTTTGTTTGACCAGCACCCAGCTCTCCTTAAGGGTGGGCGTTTTTCCTAACTCGATTCCACTAACAGTTACTAGCACGCCTGAATAACCCACATAGTTCACAATTAATCCAACGAGGGGTAATTGGCACAATAGTATGCCCAACACGAGAGACTTGATATCGACGCCCCTTTCCCAAGAGGAGGCGTCAATGGAGGATGATAATAAGTTCCCCAACGCACACAGCCCTGCCCACAACCAGACCACCCGGCTATTCAGGATCACCCTCCAACTTGCTGGAAACATTGAATCGGAATTCATAAGTAAAAAACCCCCGCATCGATCGATATTCAGTCAGATGAATTATAGCTTGCTTCCTTGTTTCACATATCTCGGTTGACAGATTTCGGGGAGATCAGGGAATGGAGTAATCGCACAATCCTGTATAATTACAATTGATGCCCGACCTCAATTGCCTTTATCTCCCTGCCGAACTGGCCCGCCTGCAAGTGCGCTTGCAGCGCTGCGTGCTGGCCTGGCAGCGCGCCGGGCAGGACCCCGCCGACCCTTACCGTGGATTGTACATCACCGACTCAACCGCCCAACATCTGGCCCAGCGCCCGCCGCTGACCACTTGGGCCCACAGCGCGCCTCTCTCCCCGGAAGAAGAAGCCGCCTTTGCCTCCGCCGCCGAGCAAGCCGCCGCAGCCTCCCTTCAGATCGCAAAACAAATGCAAGCCTCCGGCGAGACTCCCCGCCTGAATGCGCTGGCAGCGCTTTTCGGCCTCAACGCCTTCGAGCGGGACGTGTTCCTCCTGGCCCTGGCCCCTGAGTTGGACCGCGCCTTCGAGCAGATCTACGGCTACCTTCAAGACGACGTAACCCGCAAGCAGGCCTCCCTCAACCTGGCCCTCAACGTGCTTTCTCCCGGTGGCCCAGCGCGCATGGAAGCCCTGGCTTCGCTCAACCCGTCCAACCCGCTCTTCGCTTTCCACTTGCTGCATTTCAATGCCGACACCGCCCCTCTGCCTCGCCAAAACCGCCCCCTGCTGGTGGATGAAACCGTGCTGGCATGGCTGCTGGACGGCTCCTATGCTCCCGCAGCCCCGCTGGACGATCTGGCCCGCCTCTTGCCCGCCCCCGAACCCGGCAACGGCGACCTCCGCCCGCGCCTGGAAAACGCCCTGGCTGCCCAGACCGTGTTGTGCCTGCACGGGTTGGACGAAACCGCCCGCCGCAACGCCTCCCTGCAAGCCGCCGCTCTGGCAAAGCGCCCCCTGCTCTCCGTCCATCTCACCTCCGCCGTGGATCGCCCATTGCTGCCCCTGGTTCGCCGTGCTTTGCGCGACGCCCGTCTTCTGCAAGCAATGCTGTGCTTTGAGAGCTGGGAAACCTGCCTCGAAGGGCAGTCCCCCCCGCCCGACCTGCTGGCCGAAGTATGCGACCATCCCGGCCCGGTCATCCTCTCGGCCCGCCGCGAGTGGCGCGCCGCGCGCACGCCCCGCCGGCGCCGCCTGGCCTGGCTGGCCTTCGACAACCCCGATTACACCCGCCGCGTCGAGCTGTGGCAGGAGGCCCTGGGCCGCCCTGAGCGCGAGGTGGCTTTCCTGGCCGGCTCCTTCAAGCTCAGTAGCGGGCAAATCCGCGACGCCGTTCAAGCCGCCGCCGACGCCGCCGGGCTAGAAAACCGCCCCGTGCAGGACGAAGACCTCTTCGCCGCTGCCCGGGCGCAGTCCAACCCCAGCCTGTCCATGCTGGCCCAGGCCATCACCCCTCGCTACACCTGGAACGACCTCATCCTGCCCGATGACCCGCTGGCCCAACTGCGCGAAATCGTCACCGCCGTGCGCAGCCGTGCCCAGGTGCTCGAAGGCTGGGGCCTGGGGCGCAAGCTGGCCTCCAGCCTCGGTGTCACGGTGCTCTTCGCCGGGCCGCCCGGCACCGGCAAAACCATGGCTGCCCAGATTATCGCAGGCGAATTGGGCCTGTCCCTTTACCGCATCGACCTTTCCTCGGTCGTCTCCAAGTACATCGGCGAGACCGAAAAGAACCTGGCCGAGGTCTTCTCGCAGGCCGAAGCCAGCAACGCCATCCTCTTCTTCGATGAGGCCGACGCCCTCTTTGGCAAGCGCTCCGAAGTGCGCGATTCGCACGACCGCTACGCCAACGTGGAGATCAGCTACCTGCTCCAGCGCATGGAAGCCTATGATGGCGTCACCATCCTGGCCACCAATCTGCGATCCAACCTGGACGAAGCCTTCACCCGTCGCCTGCAATACGCCGTGGATTTTCCTTTCCCCGAGGAAGCCGACCGCCTGCGCATCTGGCGCACGCTCTTCCCGCCCGAAGTGCCCGCCGTGCCCAACCTGGACTTCGACCTGCTGGCCAAACGCTTCAAGCTGGCCGGCGGCAACATCCGCAACATCATCCTCAACGCCGCCTACCTGGCCGCCGCCGAAGACCAGCCTCTGGCCATGCAGCACCTCCTGCACAGCACGCGCCGCGAACTGCAGAAAATGGGCCGCTTGCTAGGCGAAACCGATTTCCAAATGGATTAAGTCTAAAAGCAAACAAATAGCACAAAAAAATCAGCACTTAAGAACCTGTCCGAAAATTCAAAAAGCGAGCCTGGAGTTTGGCCCTTTTTTAATTCGCAACATATTTTTCTCACCTCTCCCTTCGGGAGTGGTCGCGCCGGGCTTAGACGGCGCGGGTGAGGGTAAAACAGGTCCTACAAAAGCCAAAATCCAGGTAAAACTCGCCAAGTCCTACTTGAGGTACACCAGGCCTCCTAAAAAATTTGAAACTGGGTACGTTAAGAATCACTCAACCATTAGGGCACAATTGCCGAATCGGCATTAAAATAGAACAGATCCACTCACGCAAATAAACAAGAGGCAACCGTATATGAGTGTACAATTTCTCTCTCAACTCCAATTCGCAGTCACAACCGTCTATCACTTCTTCTTCGTCCCGCTCACCCTGGGGCTGTCGGTGCTGGTGGCCATCATGGAAACCATCTACGTCACCAGCGGCAACGAGGTCTACAAACAGATGGCCAAGTTCTGGGGCAAACTGTTCCTCATCAACTTCGCCATGGGCGTGGTCACCGGCATTGTTCAGGAGTTCCAGTTCGGCATGAACTGGTCGGAGTACTCGCGCTTTGTGGGCGACATCTTCGGCGCGCCCCTGGCCATTGAAGCCCTGCTGGCCTTCTTCCTCGAGTCCACCTTCCTGGGCGTGTGGATTTTCGGCTGGGATCGGCTGTCCAAAAAGATGCACGCCGCCACCATCTGGCTGGTGGCCATCGGCTCCAACCTCTCCGCCCTGTGGATTCTCATCGCCAACTCCTTCATGCAAAACCCGGTCGGCTTTGAAATCGTCAATGGCCGCGCCGTGATGACCGACTTCGGCGCCCTCATCAGCAACTACTACGTCTGGGCGCAATTCCCCCACACCGTTACCGCCGGGTTCACCACCGGGGCCATGTTCGTCCTCGGCATCAGCGCTTACCATCTCGTCTATAAACGCCAGGAAGAGTACCGCGACTTCTTCAAGCGTTCTTTTAATCTTGCCGCCGTGTTTGGGGCCATCGCCATTTTGCTGGTCGGCCTCATCGGCCACAACCAGACTCAGCGCATGGTGCAAACCCAGCCCATGAAAATCGCCGCCGCCGAGGCCCTGTGGGAAAGCGAAGACCCGGCCTCCTTCTCTCTCTTCACGGTTGGCGACCAGAAAAACCTCAGCGATCGCTTTGCCTTCCGCATTCCTTATGTGCTCAGCATCCTGGCCTATAACAAACCCAGCGGAGAGATCAGAGGCATCCGCAACCTGCAAGCCGAATATGAAGCCCTCTACGGTCCTGGCAATTACGTTCCCTCGGTGTTCACCGCCTACTGGTCCTTCCGCGGCATGGTTGGTTCGGCCATGCTCATGCTGCTCATCTTCGCCCTGGCCATGTGGTGGGTGATCAAAGACAAAGATATCGCCAAAGTGCGCCTCGGCAAGATACAACTGGGGCGCTGGCTGCCCTTTGGCATCGCCCTGCCCTACCTGGCCAATTCCACCGGCTGGCTGCTGACAGAGATGGGCCGCCAACCCTGGGTGGTCTTCGGGGTCATGAAAACCGAAGACGCCTACTCGCCCACCGTCACCGCCGGGATGGTGCTCACCTCCCTGATCGGCTTCACCTTGCTGTACGGGGTGCTGATGGCAGCGGATGTGTACCTGCTGTCCAAGTTTGCCAAAGCAGGCCCCGTCAAAACCGAAACCGCTGACGACGCTCAGGCCGAGCTGGCCTACTAAACGGAGGGAACCATGGATCTCAACACCTTGTGGTTTGTGCTCATTGCCATTCTCTACATCGGTTACTTCATCCTCGACGGCTTCGACCTGGGCGTAGGCATCCTCTTGCCCTTCCTGGGCAAAGACGACCGCCGCCGCCGCGTGCTGATCAACACCATCGGCCCGCACTGGGACGGCAACGAGGTCTGGTTACTCACCGCCGGTGGTGCCACCTTTGCCGCCTTCCCCGGTTGGTACGCCACTCTCTTCAGCGGCTTCTACCTGCCCCTGTTCTTCATCCTGGTCGCCCTCATCTTGCGTGGCGTGGCCTTTGAATTCCGCAGCAAAGACGACAACCCCCGCTGGCGGGCTGCCTGGGATTGGGCCATCTTTGGCGGCAGCCTGGTGCCGGCCTTGCTGTGGGGCGTGGCCCTCACCAACTTCGTGCGCGGCGTGCCCATCGATGCCAGCATGAACTATGTGGGCGGCTTCTGGAACCTGCTCAACCCGTTTGCCTTGTTGGGCGGTGCGCTCTCGCTGCTGGCCTTCACCCTGCACGGCGCGTTGTTCCTCAGCCTGAAAACCACCGACGACTTGCGCGAAAAGGCTGAGCAGACCGCCTGGATGCTGTGGATCCCCACCGTCCTGGCCCTGGTGCTTTATGTCATTAGTTTGTACCTGCTCACCGACATCTTCACCCGCCTGGGCATCAACCCCGGCATCATCCCCATCGCCGCGGTGTTCACCCTGCTGGCGGCGGGATATTTCATCCGCGCCAAACGCAGCGGTTGGGCTTTCGTCATGAGCAGCCTGTCCATCCTCTTTGCCGTCTCCACAATTTTCCGCATCCTCTACCCCCGCGTGCTCGTCTCCAGCATCGACACGCTCTACAGCCTGAACATCATCAACACCGCCTCCAGCCCCTACACGCTGCGCATCATGTCCATCGTCGCACTCATCTTCGTGCCCATCGTCCTGGCCTACACCGCCTGGAGCTACTGGGTCTTCCGCAAGCGCATCAGCCTGAAGACAGATTTACACTACTAAACGTCTCATACCTTTAGGTTAAATCACCCCGAATTTTAAGTGTATGCGGAGGCTTTGCCTCCGCATACACTTAAAATTCGGGGTCTTTCTTCACTCTCTGAGTAGTTATAAATCGAGTAGAATAGAGTTTAGTACACCTTGGGAGGGAACCCTTAATGGTCGAGCAGTACGACGCGATTTATATAGACGATGAACGGGACATGACCAACATGCTCACCATGTTCATCCAGGTGAAGCACAAGGACTGGCGCTTCCGCACCTACAACAACTCTCAGGACGCCTGGATTGAAATCATGGAAGACCGCGTTCAAGCCAAAGTCTGGCTGCTCGATATCATGATGCCATCCAAGGACGGCACGGTCATTGCCGAGGCGCTGGCCAAATATCACACCCCCCCGCCCATCGTCCTGGGCTACACCGCCCTCGACCCCTATTCCCTCAAAGACAATCCCAACTACAAAGATCGCTTGATGTACTTCAACCACATCCTCAACAAGCAAGATGACATCACTGACTTGCTTGATCTGATCAAGATGTGGCTGTAGCTTACCAACGGCATATCCACTTATCCCCAAAAAGAGGTCCAATCATGTCTTGCTCCTGCTGTGAAAAAACCGCCTTTGCCTCCGAAAACGCCCCCAAAGCTATCGGTCCCTATTCGCCCGCGGTCAAAGCCAACGGGTTTGTCTTCATCTCTGGGCAGCTCGGACTGGACCCCGCCACGGGCAACCTGGTGGAAGGCGGCCTGGAAGCCGAAACCCGCCGGGCATTGACCAACCTCAAGAACTTGCTGGAGGCTGCCGGCGCCGGACTCAGCCAGGTCACCAAGACCACCGTCTTCCTGCGCGACATCGCCGACTTTGCCCGCATGAATGCCATTTACGCTGAATTCTTCACCGAAACCCCGCCCGCCCGCTCCGCCTTCCAGGTGGCTGCTCTGCCCAAAGGCGCCGCCATCGAAATTGAAGCCATCGCCGCCGTCTGTGTGTGCAAAGATGGCTGTGACTGCGAGTGTAGCTGCGAGGGATAGATCCCCTCATGCCGCTCGTCTCTGTCATCATCCCCTGCTATAACGAACAGGCCACCATCCGCCTCCTCCTCGAGGCGCTCTACCAACAATCCTACCCGCGCGAAAAGCTGGAAGTAATCCTCTCTGACGGCATGTCCACCGACAATACTCGTGCCGAGGTGGCCCGCTTTCAAGCCGATTTTCCCGATCTGTCTGTAAGCGTGGTCGACAACGCTCAACGCTCCATTCCCTCCGGCCTCAACCGCGCCATCGAAGCCGCCCAGGGCGTCTATATCGTCCGCCTCGATGCCCACTCCGTGCCCGCCCAGGATTATATCGAGCGCAGTGTCTCCGCTCTGCAAGCCGGAGAAGGCGACAACGTCGGCGGCGTCTGGGAAATCCATCCAGGCGGCCCCGGCTGGATCGCTCGCTCCATCGCCGCCGCTGCTGCCCACCCCCTGGGAGTCGGCGATGCCCTCTACCGCTACACCTCCCAGGCTGCCTACGTCGACACGGTTCCCTTTGGGGCCTTTTCCCGCCAACTGCTCACCGAACTGGGTGGTTATGACGAGTCGCTGTTGAGCAACGAAGACTACGAACTCAATGCCCGCTTGCGCGCTCGCGGCGGGCGTGTGCGCCTCGACCCGCGCATCCGCTCCGGGTACTTCGCCCGCAGCAGCCTGAGCAAGCTGGCTCGCCAGTATTTTCGCTACGGCTACTGGAAGCTGCAAATGCTGCGCCGCTACCCGCGCACGCTGCGTTGGCGCCAGGCGCTGCCTCCCCTATTTGTCCTGGGGGTGTTGGGTTTGCTTTTGTTGGCCCCTTTCTGGAACCTGGCGCGAATCTTGCTCGTCTGTGGAATTGGGGTATACTTGCTTGTCCTGTTTGCCGGCTCTCTGCCAACCGCCCTGCAGAAGCGCGACCCGCTCCTGGCGCTGGGAATGCCCCTGGCAATCGCGGTCATGCACCTGAGTTGGGGAAGCGGCTTTTTGGTAAGTTTATTGCGAGGAAAACGAGTTCAATGAGTTATAACGCGAGTCAAAGATCACTGGTACGTTGGCGAATGCGCCCCGGCGAGCGGCGTGCATTGATCTTTATGGGCGATGCTCTGGTAGCGGTGCTTGCATTGGGAATCGCCTTGTTCACCTGGGGGCAGCGCGATTGGCTCAATCTAACCTTCGACCTGCTCAGCGAACGCGTGCCGGCCTGGTTTTACTTCCTGCCCATCTTGTGGCTGCTCATCAACATTGAAATGTACGACATTCGCCGGGCAGGCAACCGCGGCGACACGCTCAAGGGTATTGCCCTCTCGGCGGGTGTTGGCATCGTCCTGTACTTATTCGTTTTCTTTCTCTCCGAACCCAACGCCATGCCCCGCACCGGGGTCGCGGTATACATCTTCAGCGCAGCTTTGCTCATGCTCCTCTGGCGCTTACTTTACATTCAAATCTTCACCGCGCCCGAGTTTCTTCGCCGCGTGCTCATCGTTGGCGCGGGGCGAGCCGGAAGCACCCTGGCCCGCATCGTTCGCGAAATGTGGCCCCAGCCTTTTCACATCGTCGGCCTGATCGATGACGACCCCGAAAAACTCGGCACGATCATCGAGGGTTACTCCGTCATCGGCGCCGGAGATGCTTTACTGGAAATTATCGAGCGCGAAAAAATCTCCGATGTCATCTTTGCCATTTCCAACGAAATGCGCCCCGA
>JAEXTI010000334.1 GCA_023406965.1 Chloroflexota bacterium | reverse complement strand
GGCCTGGGCCGATACCGCCAGCCTGACGTTGAGCACGGATGGCCAGCACCAGGTAGACGCGCGTGCGGTCGATAACGCGGGGCGCGACAGCGAAGAGAACGCGGCAGTGCGCATTGACCAGACTCCGCCCGTGATGAACCCTACCATTGAGGGGACGCTGGGCAATAACGGCTGGTACGTGACTCCGGTGACCCTGAAAGCGAACGCAGCGGACGCGACCTCTGGGCTCGCCTCTGTCCTGCCGGCAGCGGAAATTGTGGTTGAAGATACCCCCTCCTATACTCCAGAATGGATGGTGCGGGATAACGCCGGCCACGAGATTAGCACGACTCTGGACTCCATCAAGGTGGACGCGACTCATCCGGGGATTGGCTTTGACCCTGAGGACGACATCCTGATGGGCCTGGTAACGCTCTCCGGACGGGCGCACGATGCGCTTTCCGGGTTGGTGAAAGTGGAAGTTTCGGTGAACGGTGGGGCGACCTGGACGGAAGTGAGCGTGAACCCGGACGGAACCTGGGAAATGCCCTTTGATACCCTGCAATTCCCGGGTGGAGATCACCTGGTAAGAGCGCGGGCCGAGGATGAGGCCGGGAACGTGACGGTCGTGGACATGAACACGATCATCGGGAACGAGCCGCCGCGCATAAAGCTGAGCGAACGCTGGCTGGTGTGGCAAAACGGTCTTTTAGGGATCCAGATTGGCGACACGGACTATGAAGGCGTGAAGGTTGGAGTCTGCGACTACGAAAACCGCTGGCCATGTGTCGAGTGGGAATACAAGAAAGGCCAGGTGCCGACGAAAGTGACCTGGGATGGTTATTTCGGGAGTGTGAGAGCGCCGGTGGGTGAATATCGGGTCTGGGCGTCGATCTGGGACCGGTTCGGGCAGACCGATACGGCGCTGGGGATCATCATCATCCCGCCGCCTTCGGGAACGGGGACACCGAATGCGACCATGACTCCGATGGTTACGGCGACTCCCACGGTGACCAAGGTCGGAACGCTGGAGCCTACGCAGGTTAAGGCGACTCCGGTAGCAACGGCGGCAGCGACTCTCGTTCCAACCCCTACGCCTGCGGTTCCAGTGCCGGTGAAGCCCGTTTTGCCGGCGAAGCTAGCGAACTTTGGGCCGTACCTGGTCCTGATTGGTTTCTGTTTTGCATTGGGCGCGCCTGTGAGTCGGGATCGCCGGCCACGCGAGTGGCGGCGGCTGGCTGAACAGTGTTCGAAGATCAACAACATTCATAAGTCGAAAGGAGAATAAGGAAAGATGATGGCAGATATGATTTCGTTGGTGACGTTGCTGGCCGTGCTGATGCTCGGCCTGATCCTGTGGTACTACAACTCGAAGCAGGCGGATGCCCTGCACGGGATGGCGCATACCACCGAGGAAATGTACCTGACGCAATTGAAACTGCGCCGGGACGAGCGCAAGAAGCAGCCCTTCACGATGGACCCGGCCCGCTGGTTGGAAAAGCAAGCGGGATCGGGGATCACACTGGTGGACGTGATCAGCAAATCCGCCAATCCCTTGTGGATCAACCTGCGCGCCGCCGGCGGCATTCGGCTGGTAGTATCCCCGCTGGAGGAAGGCGATCTGCGCAAGGCGTTGAGGGCGGGCGAGAAGCGCTCGAAGGTGAACAGCGCCTTTGAGCCCTTGCTGGGCAGCTCCAGGAAGAATCTGAGCGTGACGCAGCGTTCTCTGCAGGACGAGGAATGGTTTGACCTGGATGCGGACGCGGTGGGAAAGCACTTGGGCGCAGAATGGGGCGAAGTATCGCGCCTGTGGTTCTACACCGTCCAGCCGAAGGCGAAATAGGTACCGAATGCTGGCTACTCCTCTTCACGACGCGCTGGTGACGGTTTGGCTGGGGGTATGTGCGTATTCGGACATCCAGACGCGCAAAGTGCCGAACGTGCTTTCCCTGCCGGTACTGGGCTATGGAATGCTGGCGGCGGGTCTGCAGGGGAACTGGCCGGCGGCTGCGCTGGCGGTGGTTTTGGTGTTGATCTCTGGCTTGCCCAGGCAGGCGGCTGGACTGGTCTCAGTCCTGGCGCTGGTATTCGCGGGAGCCTTCACCTGGTTGAAGTTGGGGTTGGGGCTGGAAGTTATCCTGGCGCAGGTGGTGATCGTGATCGTGTGGCAGATGTGGCTGCGCGGGCTGACCGGAGGGGCGGATGCCAAGATATTGATGGGACTGGTGCTTATATATGGAAGCGGCATCTTCCTGGCGGCGACGTTCGCCGGCGGGGTAATCGGATTGTTTGCGCTGGCCCGAAAACAGAAGATGCTCCCGTATGTATTTCCAATAGCGGTCGGGAGCGCGGCGTTTTTTGTGTTGAAGCACGCGGGCATGTTGTAGGCGTGCAAAGACTCTGGCAGAGAAAGGAGGTGAAGAAAATGTTCAAATTCCTGCGCGACGAAAGCGGTATCGAGTCCACCGAGGTGGCTCTGATTATCGCGGCTGTGGTGTTGGTGGCATACGGCGCGTATGTGCTCCTGGGCGAGCGCATTAACCTGGTCGTGACCGACGTGGCCGGCAAGGTCTAGAGGAGAGGCGACGAGGATGGCTGATATTCGGGCCGAGAACACGCTGGAAGCGGTAGAGATGTGCTTTGTAACGGTAGGCGGTATGGCCTACGGGATGCACAACATGTGGCGCGTATACGCGATCTCGCACTCCGCGAGGGAGCGACTCGAATAGGAAGCAATTCCGGGCAGGGGAGGCGACTCTCCTGCCCGGAGGAAGGGAAAGGACGATGTATAAGAGAAACAAATTAATTTTGGACCGCTCGGGGATGGAAACGCTGGAAGCAATCATCACGACTCCGATCGCGCTGGCGGTGATGCTGGCGATTGTGAATCTCGGGCTGCTGGTATACGGGCAGCAGGCGGTGCAGGCGGCGGCGCGGCACGGGGCGCGCATGGGCAGTGTGGCCCAGGGTGGGCAGGGGGCCATGTATGCGTCGATGGCCGCCGGCTCCGCGATTCGAGATGCCCAACTGGTGCAGAGTCCTTCTGTGTCGATTTTGTCGCCCGGTGGGCCGGCGGGCAGCATCCTGAGCGTGCGGGTCATCGGGCAGATCCCCAACTTCATGGGTGGGTTTATCCCTGGGTTGCCGGGGACGTTCACGGTGACAGCAGATGCGACCTTCCGGCAAGAGGGGTGGTGAGATGCTGCGGGACCGGCGCGGGTACTCAATGACCTTCTGGGCAGTATTCATCGGCTTTGTGATGATGCCGATGATGGCATTAGCCATTGAAATCTCCCGCTACTGGTTTGCGCGGGGGCAGATCGCGGCGGCTGCGGACGCGGCTGCGGTGGCGGCGGCGGTGGAAATCGACCAGGAGTTATTCCGTAACACGGGCGAGGCGCGGCTGCCGAACGCTTACACCTATCAGTGGGCGCAGCAGGCAGCCAACCAAAACTGCGGCTGGCTTCAAGCCCGCGGCGTGTACCCATCGGTGAGCGGGATCACGATCACGGGAACCACAGTGCAGGTGACAATGAGCGCAAACCTGGAAGTGCTGTTTCCGGCCATCACCCCGAATGTGCGGGTGAGCGAGACGGGCAAGGCGGAAGTGCGGGCGTTGAAGCGCTGAGGGTTGGCAGGCCTGTGATAATAGACGGACAATCGAATAGCCTTGCGCTTGCAAGGCGCGAAAAAGACCAAGTCACCAATTTCACCCTCTGTGCAAGGAGAGGGTTAACGAAGCCGGATAAACGCATTTGATCCTATTGGGTCGAGTGGATTTATCCGGCTTTTTTATTAGCGGCGGAATAAGGAGCAAAACAAATGCTGAACAAAGTCATTTTTGAAGGGCTGGTGACAAACACCTGGCGCTATGGGAGCGACCTGTTTGTGCGGCTGGCCTCTTACCGCGACCCGGGGGATCCGGTGAAGCGCCTGGGCAGCGATACGCGGGACGAGCCCGATTACGTGAATGTGCGTTTCACGAACGGGGCGCTTGGGCAGCGCATGGATTTTGCACCCGGTACGCTTTTGCGCGTGGAGGGTCTGCTGCAAAGCCGGGAGTACAACGAAAGCCTGGCCGAGTTTCTGGACAAGGCGCGCAAAGGGACCGAGGGCCCTTTGGGAATTGAACTGGTTGGGCAGCAAGCGCGAAACATCCTGTGCGGGCGGAGCACGATTGAAATTCTGGCCCAGCAGCAGGTGCTTGTGCAGAAACCGAAAAGTATGCGCCAGGCGCCGCGCAGGCCGGCACTGGCGGTATCGGAGAAGGCTGAAGAGATTGAAACGAAAGCTCTGCCCGTGGAAGCGCAGGCAGTTCTTGAGGAGGCAGGCGCGGCGTAATCGAAACGAAATCAGCCCATCCGCAGCACAAGGAAAACATTGACCCGGCAATGCGGGCCGGGAATTGATATGGATCAGCCGCCTGGAGCTTCATGTCCAGGCTTTGGATGGAGAGGCTCTGGTTTGTAACGGAGAAGCTCCGGTTCTACCGGAGAAGCACAAGGAGAACTGCGACTCACCCGCCAGGTGAGAAGCGCCCTGTGTTTCTCCGTTTTTTGTTTAAGGCAGCTCATTAACAAATAGTCGCCAGCCGTAGCACGACCTCAGTGGAAAGTTGAACTGGGGCGGTGGCCGCCGCGCCTAACCAGCGGAGCGGGTCGAGAGAAGCGCCGAGAAAGCAGTGGCGGTTGGAGGGATTCATACATAAATCACAAGAAATTTTTTCCGCTCTGCGGCGCAAGCAAAGGGCTTGCGTTCGCAGGGCGGCAAGCGTTTGCTCCTGACCGAAGCAGTGGCAAACGTCTGCCGCTCTGCCGTGTGCGGAGTCGCAAATGAAGCTGGTCTGCCCCGAAAGGGGAAACATAGACAACCAATATTGAATCGATCACAAGGAGGCTGAAGATGGAGATCATTGTGGGAATTGGGATCGGGCTGGTGGTATTTGGCTATCACACTGTCGTACTGGTTTATGCCGTGCGCACCCGCTGGATCGAAGAGCGGCTGCGCCGGTATATGCGATAAGTTGGCGATATGGAAGATTTCGAGCAAATGCAGGCCGAGCGCACGGAACGCGCGCGCGAGGCTTTGGCGCGAGGTGTGTTGGCCGTGGCGCGCAAAGCACCCGGTTTCTGGCTTGTTCAGACCGGTGACGGGCTGCCCTATGAAATTCGGCATGAGCGAGCAGGGTGGACTTGCAACTGCCCGGACTATGAGCGTTTTCACGGGCAAGTTCGCTGTAAGCATGTCGAGGCCATCCGCCTGTCGGAGGGCGAACAAGCAGAATCTTATATACAAGGGGAAATCCATTTGGAAAACAACGGCAAACCCATGGATGTAGCTGGGGGATGGGTAACGCTGTTCCATCCTGCCGGTGGGGGCGTGCAGGTAACCCTGCCCGTTCCGATGGTGGAGATCAGCCGGGCCCAGGCGCGGGCCCTGTATAACAATATCGACTTGCTGCTGGGAGCCGGATTCCGCGCCCAGTTGGTCGGTTTGGAAGAGGGCGAAAAGCGCGAAGCGGTCACGCATCTGGTTAGGCGACGCAAGAAGGAGGACGACGGCTCCTATACGCCGATATTCGACGTGTACACGGGCGGGAATTTCCGTCTGCTGTCGGTATACCTGGACGCGGAGAAATTGGAGGAAACGGCTGAGTTTGTGGCCTTGTTTGGCCCGCTCGAGCGATTTCACATGGTGTATCCGGGCAACGCGCCCCTGGAGCGTGGCAAGGATACCGCGATCGACCGGGAGTATGTGTTCCCAGTGGCCGATTGCGGTGTGCAAATCGTCTACAGGGCCAACCCGAAATACGATGAGTCCGAAGCGGAGAAAGCCGCCGCTGAGAAGCGGGCCTACCGGGTGGCCAAGCGCATTTTTGTGCGCTTTGAACAGGGCGCCCCTCCGGGCCCGGCGAATGGTAGCGGGCCGCTCTCGTTGGAACGCCAGTATGGTAACGGTGATCCGGTGGGCGAGGGCGCGGAGGCGCAGGCCTATGATCGGCACCTCAAAGCCAAAGGCGCCGCGCCGCTGTCAAAGGGCGCTTTGCGCGCGTGGCTGAAAGCCAACCCCGCCTGATTGGGTGAGAACCGATCGGCGGGGGCAGAGGTGGAATGCAGGCTTAGGGTTGGAAGCGACCCGTAAAAATCTGGACGGATTAAAAGGAGAAAAACATATGTTTCAAAAACTCATCATTGTAGGACACCTGGGGCGCGACCCGGAAATGCGATACATGCCCTCCGGGCAGGCCGTGACCGATTTCACGGTAGCCACTTCGCGGGTCTATCAGGCAGCGGATGGAAGCCGGCGCAAAGAAACCGCCTGGTTCAAGGTGACGGTGTGGAACGCCATGGCCGAAGCATGTGCCAGTTACCTTGCGAAAGGCAGCAAGGTGCTGGTGGAAGGCCG
>JAEXTI010000313.1 GCA_023406965.1 Chloroflexota bacterium | reverse complement strand
GCCTGATATTCGGTATGTTTGACCAGATAATCTTGGGCGCCGGCCTTGAGAACCGTCACCGCGGTTTCCTCGTCGCCTTGGCCGGTGATGACCACCACCGCCAGGGGCCAGTTCTGCTCGCGGATGTGGGTGAGCAGGTTGATTCCTGAGCCATCCGGCAAGTTGAGATCGACCAACACCAGGTCAAACGCAGCAGAGTCTTGCTCCAGCAGGACACGAGCCTCTTGGATTGTCCCGGCGCGTTCCAGGATGTATTCTCCTTCTGCGCGGCTTAAATCCCGGAGCGTGAGTTGAAAATCTTGCGGGTCGTCCTCGACGTATAAAACCCTCAATGACTGCCTCGCTTCTCCCCTGAGAGAAAGTTCCCAAACTCTAATGCTATCATGATAGCCTATCTTTAAGCCGGAGGCAATACGGCGTGAGGTGAGGATTTGCACCCAACGAAAAGGAGCCGTAGGGTGGTGCGGCGGCAATTCATGAATTGCCGCTACATCACGCTAACCGTCCGTGGGATGGATGTCTGAAATAGCGAAAAGCGGTAAAATTAAAGTAATTCCAACCCAAACGAGGTCCCCATGAAATTCACAGCCGGATATTGGCAAATGCGCCCGGGGAACAACCCCTTTTACGCGGCACAGGCTCACGAAGTGCAGGCAGCGAAAGATTCGCTCACCATTTACTGCTCGACGCGCCGCCTGGCGCACCGCGGCGACACCATTGGCCACAGCCTCATCACGGTGAAGCTCTCTTCTCCCATGCCCGACGTGATCCGCGTCCAGGCTGTCCACCTCAAGGGGGGCAACCCGCCCCGCCCCGAGTTTTCGATCAACGAACCCGGCGGGGTGGTGGAGGTGAACGATGGCGCCGAGGCGGCCTTTTTGACCAGCGGACGCTTGACAGCCCGGGTGGAGAAGGGCGAAGGCTGGCGTCTGGACTTTCTGGGCGGCGGGCAGCCCCTCACCCACAGCGGCTGGCGCGCCCTGGGCTTTGTGGATACTCCCGAGGGACGTTTCTTCCACGAACAGTTGGATTTGAGCGTGGGCGAATGTGTCTACGGCCTGGGCGAGCATTTCACCCCCTTTGTCAAAAACGGGCAGGTGGTGGACATTTGGAATGAGGATGGCGGCACCAGCAGTGAAATCTCCTATAAAGCCATTCCCTTCTACCTGACCAATCGCGGCTACGGCGTGCTGGTGAACCACCCCGAACAGGTTTCCTTCGAGGTGGCCTCCGAGAAGGTAGAACGCGTCCAATTCAGCGTGCCCGGCGAGACTCTGGATTACTTTGTTATCTACGGCCCCACGCCCAAAGACATCCTCGACCGCTACACCGCTCTCACCGGTCGCCCTGCCCTGCCCCCGGCCTGGTCCTTTGGCCTGTGGCTCACCACTTCTTTCGTCACCAGCTACGACGAAGGCACGGTGACCAGCTTCATCCAGGGCATGGCCGACCGGCAGTTGCCTTTGCACGTCTTTCACTTCGACTGCTTCTGGATGAAGGAGTTTCATTGGTGTAATTTTGAGTGGGATAAGGAATGCTTCCCCGACCCCGCCGCCATGCTCAAACGCCTCAAAGATCGCGGGCTGCGCATCTGCGTGTGGATCAACCCTTACATCGCCCAGCGCTCGGCGCTCTTTGACGAGGGTATGGCCAACGGCTACCTGCTCAAGCGTAAGGACGGCAGCGTGTTCCAATGGGACCAGTGGCAGTACGGCATGGGCCTGGTGGATTTCACCAACCCGGCTGCGCGCGAGTGGTATGCAAGCAAGCTGCGCGACCTGGCGGACATGGGCGTGGATACCTTCAAGACCGATTTCGGCGAGCGCATTCCCACCGAGGACGTGGTGTACTTCGACGGCTCCGATCCGGTGAAGATGCACAACTACTACACCTTCCTGTATAACCAGACCGTGTTCCAGGTGCTGGAGGAGAAGCGCGGCAAGGGCGAGGCGGCTGTGTTTGCCCGCTCTGCCACCGTGGGCGGGCAACAGTTCCCCGTGCATTGGGGCGGCGACAGCACCGCCACCTTCGAGTCGATGGCTGAAAGCCTGCGCGGGGGCCTCTCGCTGGGCCTGTCGGGCTTTGGCTTTTGGAGCCACGACATGGGCGGCTTTGAATTAACCGCTCCCGCCGAGGTGTACAAGCGCTGGTGCGCCTTTGGGCTGCTCTCATCACACAGCCGTCTGCACGGCAACGCCTCTTACCGCGTGCCGTGGTTGTTTGACGAAGAAGCCGTAGATGTGCTGCGCTACTTCACCAACTTGAAGTGCAAGCTGATGCCCTATCTCTTTGAGGGCGCGCTACAAGCCCACCACCACGGCACGCCCATGATGCGCGCCATGATCCTTGAGTTCCCCGACGACCCCGGCTGCGATATGCTCGACCGCCAGTACATGCTGGGTGATTCGCTCTTGGTGGCCCCGGTCTTCCGCTATGACGGCGTGGTAGATTACTACCTGCCCGCCGGGCGTTGGACCAAGTTCCTCACCGGCGAGGTGATCGAAGGCGGGCGCTGGCTGCGCGAGCAGCACGATTATCTCAGCCTGCCGTTGTTGGCACGGCCCAACTCCATCATCGCGGTGGGCAACAACGATCAGAAGCCGGACTACGAGTATGCCCAGGGTGTGACCCTGCACCTGTTCGAGCTGGAGGATGGGGCGGTGGCAACGGCCAAGGTGCCCGACCTGCGCGGAGAGACGGCCCTGTCGGTGAAAGCCACCCGCGCGGGGAAGCCCATCCGCGTGGAGACCCAGGGCAGCGGCGAGTGGAGCCTGCTGCTGCGCGGCGTTGAATCGGTGGGCACGGTGGAAGGTGGCAAGGCCCAGGCTGATTCGCAGGGCGTCAAGATCGTGCCCACGGACAACGCGGTCACAATCCGCCTGGCGTAATTGTTCAATTCCCCAGACCCTAAGGGTTTCCGAAAACCCTTAGGGTCTATTTTTTTAACACATACTCAACCGCGCGCTGCTCGATGCGCGCATTACGCACGCCCCACAGTAGAATTGCCAGGAGCAACTTTTTGCCGCGCAGAGACTCGTAAGCCCGCTGATATTTTTCTACTCGCGAGTTTTCGATCATGCCAATTTGCTGAAAAGCAGACACGGCCCCATCCAGCGAATGTGAGTCGATATAGCTCTGCAAGGCGGTCGCAAAGATAGTGTTGTGTTCGAGTGTAACGCCCAAATCCTCCAGGAGTTCGTTGTGCCTACCTGAAAGCGCCATCCCGGCAACGCCTTGCCGAAGGAAGAATATTTCTACCAGCATGGTGGCCCGCTGGGCAGAGAGTTGCTTGCCCATCCAGCGTAAGGGGAATGCCCTGCTCACCCACTGAGCAACATCGATTTGATCCAGGCGGCAGTGGACTTGATAGCCCAGCACGAAGGAAGCCAGGTGTGGATAACGCTGGGGCAATTCAGCCAGCACTTCTGGAGCAAGGTGAGTTTGGTCGCGGCGCATATGGGCCAGGTAGCGAATATCTGGCGCAACGGCGCCCCAATAGTACTCCGCTGCTTGTTCTGGACAAAGGCGAGCTTCAAGCCTGGAAGCTAGAAAGTAATGTGAATAGGGGCCCATTGAAATCCTCTCTCGAAATTATAGGACAGTTTGGGATGATATAATGAGGGAAATTACACACAAACCAGACCCTAAGAGACTGTTTAAAAACCTAACTCATGTGTCGCTGCGAGAAGGCTTTGCGACGAAGCAGCCTCCAAGAGGGTTGCGAAAGCCACTTTGGAGGTTGCTTCGTAGCCTTCACAAAGCTTCAGGCTCCTCGCAACGACATTTTTTCCTCATAAATAAAAGTGCATTGGAGGTTATTAAACAGTCTCTAAGGGTCTACTCTGCGAACGGAGTAGATTCATGCAAGATGCAAAGTGGTTGGAAGTATCGATGACCGTGGACCCCGAGCTAGCCGAAGCGGTGTCGGAAGTGCTCAGCCGGCACGTGTCCGGCGGGGTGGTGGTGGAAAGCAACGTACGCTACAACGACGCCGAGGACGAGGGCACACCCTACGGGCCGGTGCGCGTCTATGGTTATATTGCCATCGACGAGAAAATCGAAGAAACCCGCCAAAAAGTGGCTGAGGGCCTGTGGTACTTGGGGCGCATCCAGCCGCTGCCTGAACCGGCCTACAAAACCATTCAAGATGAAGATTGGATGGCAGCCTGGAAGCAGCACTACAAGCCCATCATCATCGGCAAGCGCCTGCTGATTCAGCCCATCTGGATCCCGCTGGAGCCAGGCGAGAAGCGACTGGCGGTCAAAATCGACCCGAGCATGGCTTTTGGCACGGGCACCCATCCTACCACGCAGTTGTGCATGGAAATGCTGGAAGATACCGTCCAGCCGGGCAAAACGGTCATCGACGTGGGCTGCGGCTCGGGGATTTTGTCCATCGGTGCACTCAAGCTGGGCGCCAGCCATGCCCTGGCGGTGGATATTGACAACGCCGCCATCATCTCGACCAAAGAGAACGCCGCTGCCAACGAGGTACTGGAAAACATAGAAACCGGGTTGGGCTCGGTGAGTGAAATCCTGACCGGGCAGTTCAGCCTCAAGCAGGCCCCCCTGGTGCTGGCCAACATCCTGGCCCCAGTCATCATCCGCCTGTTCGATGCCGGGTTGGCCGACCTGACCGAGCCGGGCGGAACGCTGGTGCTCTCGGGCATTCTGGACAACCAGGCGCAAGGGGTGATCGAGGCGGCCCAGGCCAAGGGGCTGCGCTTCATCGAGCAGCGCCACATCAACGATTGGGTAGTGATCCGCCTGGCGCGGTAAGCTGCCGTAGCGGCGAGGCGAGATTCGGCAACCGGGTCTTCCGCAAACCATGAGCCTCGCCGTCTTGGTTTGTGTCAACCAGAATCAAACGATCGTTGTGGTTTAAACCACAACGATCGTTTTTGCCCCACATTCCCTCAAATTTGAGGCAGGGATTAGATAAAGATAATTTGCGCGCCTTCGGTCATGTCCATGAAGTCGCCGGCGGTCACAATGTCTTCCACGCCGTCGATGAAATCTTCTTTCTTCAGGTCGAACATGTCAACGGACATCTTGCAGGCATACAACTTCGCGCCGCCATCCACCATCATTTCCAGATACTCGCGCACCGGGGGCACGCCCAACTTCTTCATCTTGCTCTTCATCAAAGCAGTGGCGAAGGGGGTCATGCCGGGCAGCACGCCCAGGATCTGGGGAATGCCGATATAGCCGGGCACGCCCATCATATTCATTTTCATGCTGGCGTTAGCCAGCGGCGGGATCTCGAGGTGATCGACGCGGGCTTTGTTGATGAGATCCATACCCCAGAAGGTGAAGAAGATGGTCACGTCGATGCCGTTGCCCAGGGCTGCCCAACCCATGACCAGGGCGGGGTAGGCCATATCCAGGTTGCCCTTCGAGCAGATAAACGCTACTTTGCGAGTTTCTTCCATTTTCGGTTTCTCCTCAGTCGTAGATCGGACTAAACGCAGCCTTCGGGTTTGCCCAGGCCGGAAATGCGAGCCACCTTCTTCGCCGGACCCTTGGGGTACAGGCCGAAGAGTTCTTTGGTCGAAATGCCCGTGCCGGTCGTGATCTGGCGTAGGGTGGGAGCTTTGCCGGACTTAGCGCCTTCGGCGCGGCAGTACTCGATCACCTTCCAGTGCGCGTCGGTCAATTCGGCGATGCCTTCTTCCTTTGCCAATTCAACAGCGATATCTTTGTCCCACTCGGCGGGGTTGGTCATGAAGCCTTCGTTGTTGACCTGAACAGTCTTTCCAGAAATTGTCTTGGTTGCCATTGGTTCCTCCAAATTACAAACAGAAGTGAATTACGAAAATTCAAGCCGGCGCTTTTACTTCGGTAAACGCTTGCCGGTCATTTGCATGGTGGGCGGTAAGGGCATGCCCAGGCCGCGCATCAGAATATTCCAATACATCCAGCGGAAGGCCAACTTGCCCATGTGATTAAGCCGAGATTCTCCCAGTAATTTCATCGGGCCAAGCACCGGCAAGGGATAAGTGCCGGGCAAGGGTTCCTGGGTATAGTTGAAGTCGATGAGCATCCCTTTGCCGAAACCTGTTTCCACAAAGCAGTTCGCATGCCCATCGAATTCGGGTTT
>JAEXTI010000289.1 GCA_023406965.1 Chloroflexota bacterium | reverse complement strand
CCCCGGTTTCCTCGCTGAACAAGGTGCTGAAATTCCGCGAGCTAATTCTGTTCCTGCTGGCTGTGGTTGTGGTGGCAGTGGCGGGATTGTTCTTGCTCAAGGTGCAGATCGGGTGGTTGGCGGTTCTTTTAATGGCCTGGGCAGGCACGCTGCTGTTGAGGCCCAAAATGCCCCCAGCCAAAAAGGCGGTGTTGTTCCTGGTAGGCACAGCCCTGGCTTTGACGTTGTTTGTTGAGCTGTTCCTCCTGGAAGGCGACCTGGGGCGCATGAACACAGTGTTCAAGCTGTATATGCAGGCCTGGACGTTGCTGTCGCTCTCGGCGGCAGCTTCATTGGCCTGGGTGTTCCCGGCGGTGCTAAAGGAGTGGCCCGCCTTGCGGCGCGGCATCTGGCAGGTGCTGGCGCTGGGGCTGGTTCTCAGCGCGGCGCTGTTCCCCTTGCTGGGCGGCGCGGATAAAATCAAGGACCGCTACAGCAGCCAGGCTCCGCATACTCTGGACGGTATGGCCTATATGCCCTACGCTACTTATGGCGAGAACGGCACGGACATGAGCCTGGCAGAAGACTATGTGGCTATCCAATGGATGCAGGAGAACGTGGTCGGCTCGCCGGTGATTGTGGAAGGGCACGTGACCGAATATCGTTGGGGTTCGCGCTACACCATTTACACGGGCTTGCCTGGGGTGGTGGGATGGAACTGGCATCAACGCCAACAACGGGCTGTGACAAACTCGGATTGGGTGTTTGCCCGAGTCGATCAAATTGGGGCGTTCTATAACACGGAAGAACGCAGCCTGACCACGGACTTCCTGGCGCGCTATGGGGTGAAGTACATCGTGGTGGGCGTGATGGAACACGCTATCTATACGCCTGAAGGGCTGGCCAAGTTTGAAGCCTGGGACGGCGAGTTGTGGGACGAAGTGTTCCGCACCGGTCAAACCGCGATTTATCAGGTGCGGTAACATGATGGTCGCAGTGGTCTGGTATTTATGGATTGTGGTTGGCGGGCTGGCGGTTTTCCCCCTGGCCTGGCGGTTGCTGCGCTTCTTGCCCGACCGCGGCTGGATTGTGAGCAAATCGCTGGGGCTGCTGTTGTGGGGCTACATCCTTTGGATGGGCGCTTCGCTGGGAATTGTGCCGAACCATGCCGGAGGCTGGCTGGCGAGCCTGCTGATCATTGCGGGGTTGTCTGCGGTTGCCATGCGCCAGGGGCGATGGAGCGAGCTGCGCGCATGGCTGGCCGAACGTAAGCCGCTGATCATCACCGCGGAACTGCTTTTCTTGCTGTTGTTTGCATTGTGGGTGGTTATGCGCTCGGCCAACCCGGACCTTTCGTCTACCGAAAAGCCGATGGAGTTGGCTTTCATCAATGCCATCATGCGTTCGCCGAGCTTTCCACCGCATGATCCGTGGCTTTCGGGATACGCTATCTCATATTATTACTTCGGCTATGTGATGGTAGCCATGTTGAGCGGGTTGAGCGGGACAAGCGCCACGATTGGTTTCAATCTGGGTGTAGCGACCGTCTTTGGACTGGGAGGGCTGGGGGCTTACGGCCTGGTCTATAACCTTTTGGCTGCTCGACCCCAGCGGAAATATGCGTATTTGGGTGCGTTGTTTGCGCCGCTGTTCCTGCTGTTCATGGGAAATTTTGTGGGACCACTGGATTTGCTGCACTCGAATGGCGTTTTCTGGAGCGCTTCGCCAGATGGTCAGAAGGAATCGGCGTTTTGGAGCTGGCTGAATATTGAAGATTTGAGAAACCCGCCCTCTGAGCCGTACGACTTCAAAATTGATCGCATCTGGTGGTGGTGGCGGGCTTCGCGGGTGCTTGGAGATTACGATGCCAGCGTGGGTTGGTCAGCGGTGACCGACCCGGGGCTCACCGGAGAAGGCTGGCGAGAGGTGATCGACGAATTCCCGGCCTTTTCATTTGCTTTGGGCGATCTCCACCCGCATGTTTTATCGATTCCCTTTGTGCTGCTGGCAATTGGGCTGGCGTTTCACCTATACAGGCGCGGACAGGCGGAGGATTTGGCCAAGCTCGACTACCGCACCTGGCCGCTAGACCTGGATTTCTGGCTGCTGGCCTTGTGCCTGGGCGGACTTTCCTTCTTGAACACCTGGGATTTTCCCATTTATGTGGCTTTGACGGCCGGGGCCTACGGGCTGGCCCGGCTGCAAAAAGAGGGCTGGCGCATTGCGCCGCTGGTGGACGCGGTGGTGCTGGCGCTGGAGTTGGGCCTGGCGGGAGTCTTGCTGTATTTGCCCTTCTACCTTGGATTTGCTTCACAAGCGGGTGGGATTCTGCCGAGCCTGAGCTTCTATACCCGCGGGGTGCATTGGTGGGTGATGTTTGGTATTTTGCTCATCCCCATTCTGTTCTGGCTGTTTGGACAGTGGGGCGCGGCGGGCAGCCGCAAAGGCTGGAAGACCGGCCTGGCGGCGGCCGGAATTCTGATCGGCGGGTTGTGGTTGCTGTCGTATGCCTGGGGAGGGCTGATGATGGCCTTGCCTGAAAAAGCCAGCACGCTCATGTCTATCCAATCTTCGACCGATCCGCGCAGTATTTTTCTCACCTCGTTCTTACGGCGGCTGGCGCAGCCGGGCGCCTGGTTGAGTATGTTGGGGCTGCTGGCCCTGGTGGGCGGATTGCTGTGGCGAGAAGGGGCAAAGCTGGGAGAAGGTGAGGGCCGCAAGTTGGGTCAGGCGGATGGATTTGTGCTGCTGCTGGTTTTGCTGGGGGCAGGATTGGCTTTGTTCCCTGAATTCTTCTATTTGCGTGACCAATTTGGCTGGCGAATGAACACGATTTTTAAGTTTTACTATCAGGCCTGGATTATGTGGGCGGCTGTCGCAGCCTATGGGTCTGTGTGGTTGTGGGAAAGACTTCCTGGTTGGCCGCAGGCGTTGATGCGCCTGGTTTGGGTGTTGGTGGTGGCTTGCGGGTTGATTTACCCCGCTATGGCTTTTTACGAGCGAGCTAACCACTTTGACCCAAAATACTCAGGACCGGATGGGCAAGTGTCCATGTGGACGTTGGATTATGCCGACATTCTTACCTTATATTTCCCGGAGGAGATGAGTGCGATTAATTTCCTAAAGACCGCGCCATATGGGGTGGTGGCGGAAGCGGTTGGCGGAAGCTATTCGGAATATGCCCGCGCGGCAACCTACAGCGGTCTGCCGGGCGTGCTGGGCTGGCCGGGGCACGAAGGCCAATGGCGCGGAGGGTACGAAGAAGTGGGCAGCCGCCAGGATGACATCCAACGGCTTTATACGACCAATCAATGGGAAGAGGCTCAAGCGGTATTGATGCGGTACAATATCCGGTATGTATTCGTGGGTCCCCTGGAACAATCTTCATACAGGGTTGACGAAACGAAATTCGATCGATATATGAACCTGGTTTTCGAGACTAACAGCGTACGCATTTACGAAGCGGCGCTACCATAAACCCCGGCAAGCCGCGGACGAGGGACGACGAACGATGAAACCACGCTTATTGACGAAAGAAACTGGACTATATGTGCTGGCTTTTGCGCTGGCGCTGATCGTGCGCTTTTTTGCCCTAGGGCGGACTCCTCTTTCGGATGCGGAAGCAGGATTAGCGTTGCAAGCGCTGGATGTGTCCAACGGCGCAACGGGAACGATTGGATCTCAGACCGCTTACGTCATGCTGACGGGGTTGTTGATGTTTGTTTTCAACGCCGCTGATTGGATGACCCGCTTCTGGCCTGCATTGGCCGGGAGCCTATTTGTCTTGACGCCGGTCTTGTTCCAGGAGAAGTTAGGCAGCCGGGCAGCGGTGGTGTTGGCTTTCTGGCTGGCCCTGGATCCAGGTCTGGTGGCGGTATCTCGCGAGGCGGGCAGCACCATGATTGCGGCGTGCGCCTTATTCGGCGCGTTGGGGTTCATCCTGGCGCGCCGCCCCGTCTGGGCGGGTATTGCCGCTGGTTTTGCTTTATTGAGCGGGCCTGCGCTTTGGCCAGGATTGATTAGCATGGGGCTGGGTGTGTGGATTTTAGGGAAGAAGCCTGCTGCCGAAGAAAACCGGTTTGACTGGCGCATCGCTTTGCTGGCTGCCGCGGCGGTATTCTTCCTGGTGGGCAGCCTGGTATTCACCCATCCCAGTGGGCTGGGCACGGCGGCGGGCAGCCTGCCGGAGTATCTGCGCGGCTGGAGCCAGAATTCGGGTGTGTCGATCGGCGTGATGTTGACGGCGTTGCCTGTTTATGAAGCGCTGGCGCTGTTCCTGGCGCTGCTGGGGTTGGGACGAGCAATTTTCCGTTCCGATGCGCTGGACCTGAAACTGGCCGCTTGGGCAGGCACCGCCTTGCTGCTGGTGGCTGTTTACCCGGCCCGGCAAATCATTGATTGGACCTGGGTGCTTCCGCCTCTGCTGGCGTTGGCTGCCCGGCAACTGTCCAGGCAGTTTATTGTGGATCCTGAGGACCGCGCTGCCATGCTCGGTCAAGCCTTGCTGACAGCGGTGATGGTGTTCTTTGCCTGGACTTCGGTGCTCAAGCTGGCTGCAATTGTGGACCCATCAGCAACGTTGACCTTGCAATGGGGTCGTTTTGCCGCATCTTTGGTGCTTTTGGGCATCGCCACCTTCCTGGTGGGATGGGGATGGTCATTGGAAGCCGCACGGGATGGGCTGCAATGGGGCATTACCCTGGTTTTGGGTGTGTTCGCGCTGTCGGCTTTGTTCAACGGGGCGGGACTTTCCTCGCGCCGGGTAGAGATGGAACTTTGGCGCAGCGGACCGCCTTTCACGCAAGAAGAAATTCTGTTGACTACCCTGCGCAACTTCAATGATTGGCAGCCCTCG